>NZ_ATVA01000014.1:300000-399957 GCF_000420485.1 Paucidesulfovibrio longus DSM 6739
GAACAGACGGCCCTGGACAGGCTCCGGACGGGACACGGCGCTCTTGCGGATGCGCACGCGGGCGTCGATGCCGAAGCTCTCGCGCATGGTCCGGGAAAAGTCCTTGGCGTAGGCCCGCAGTTGCGGTTCCAGCTTTCCGGTCTCGTCCCAGAGCGGCTTGTCCGCGTAGATGCGTTCGAGCATGTTGCGGTTGTTCTGCCAGAAGGCCCAGCCCACCAGGGCGACGACCAGGAGCATGGCCAGCATGCGGATGAGTCTTTCGAGCGGGGTTTTCCCGCTGATGGAAAAAAGGCGCATGTTTTCAGAGTTCCTCGGCTGGGGTGCGGAGTGGCAGCGGGCGAAGTTCCGCGCTGCGTCATGCGCAAGAGTAGCAGAAAAGGGCGAACGGGTGAATAGTGCCCGGAATAGTCAAAATCGGCAGATTGTTCTGGTTATTTCCGCTGGAAGCGTGTTATGCAGAAGACAAGGAAGAAATCCTGGAGATTTCTTTGAGTACGAGGGGGCATAATATGCGTATCAAGCGGTTTCGCGACTGGGGCATCTTCGCCAAGGTCATGTCCTTGTTCGTGGGGTTTCTAGCCCTGGTCTTCGGGGGAATGCTCTTTTATTACCTGCCGCTCTTCGAGCGCACGCTCATGGGCGAAAAGCAGCAGGCTCTCAGCGACCACGTGGACGTTGCCTGGTCCGTTGTCGCGCACTACGGCACGCTGGAATCCCAGGGCAAGCTCACCCTCGAGGAGGCCCAGCAGCGGGCCATAGATGACGTGAGGAACATGCGCTACCAGGGGGACCAGTATTTCTGGATCAACGACCTGCGGCCCTTCATGGTCATGCACCCCATCAAGCCGGAACTGGACGGCACGGACATTTCCGGCAGCGCCGACCCCAACGGCAAGCATCTCTTCGTGGAAATGGCCAAGGTGGCCAAGGCCGAGGGCAAGGGGTTCGTGGACTACATGTGGCCCAAGCCCGGACATGACGCCCCGCAGCCCAAGATTTCCTTCGTGCGGCTCTACGAGCCCTGGGGCTGGGTCGTGGGCAGCGGCATCTACGTGGACGACGTGGCCGCGCAGACCCAAAAGCTGCGCTGGACCATCCTGATCCCGTTCATCGGCTGCTCCCTGCTGGTCATGGTGCTCGTGTTCTACATCATCCGGGGCATCGTGGGCAGGCTGCACCGCGCCGTGGAGCTGGCCGGGGAAATCCGGCTCGGCGACCTGAGCAAGCGGCTCGACTTCGACCAGCAGAACGAGGTCGGCAAGCTCGGCGAGGCGCTCAACGCCATGGCCGAGGGACTGGAAGACAAGGCCCGGCTGGCCGAGCGCATCGCCGCCGGGGATCTCACCTCGGACGTGCGCGTGGCCTCGGACCGAGACACGCTCGGCCAGGCGCTTCAGCGCATGAGCGGCGAGCTGAACAAGCTCATCAGCCAGGTGCGCGAGGCCACGGCCCAGATGGACGAGGGCGCGAACCAGGTTTCCGAGTCGAGCCAGTCCCTTTCCGAGGGAGCCACGGAACAGGCCGCGGCCATCCAGCAGATCACCAGCGCCATGAACGAGATCGGTTCCCAGACCCGCTCCAGCGCGGAAAAGGCCGCCAAGGCAAGCTCCCTGGCGGACGGCGCGCGCAAGTCCGCGGAGCAGGGCGGCGACGAGATGCGGCGCATGGTCGAGGCCATGGACCAGATCAACGAATCCAGCCAGGCCATCAGCAAGATCATCAAGGTCATCGACGAGATCGCCTTCCAGACCAACCTCCTGGCCCTGAACGCGGCCGTGGAGGCGGCGCGGGCAGGCAGCCACGGCAAGGGCTTCGCCGTGGTGGCCGAGGAGGTCCGCAACCTGGCCTCGCGCAGCGCCAAGGCCGCCCGCGAGACCGCCCAGCTCATCGAAGGCTCGGTGAACCGCACGGCCCACGGCGACAGCATCGTGCGTGAAACCGCGGATTCCCTTTCCGCCATCGTGGAGCAGGCCGCCAGCGTGGCCGCGCTCGTGGCGGACATCTCGGACGCCTCGGACCGCCAGGCCCAGGGCGTGCAGCAGGTTTCCGACGGCCTCAACCAGATCGACGCGGTGACCCAGCGCAACACGGCCAACGCCGAGGAGACCGCCTCCGCCGCCGAAGAGCTTTCCGCCCAGTCCACGGAGCTGCGCGGGCTGATGCACCGCTTCAAGGTCAGGCGCGAGGGCATGGGCGGCAGGCCGGATTCCGACGAGGAGAAGCCCGTGCGCATGGAAGTGCGGCGGGAGCGTCCCCGGAGCCTGCCGGGGTCCGGCGTGCGCACGGAGAAGGGCGCCCGGCAGTCCCGGCCCGCGGAGCAGGGAGCCTGGGACGGCAAGGCTCAGGAGCCCGGCGAGATCATCTCTCTGGATGACGACGAATACGGGCGCTATTAGATTCCATGAAGGCCAATCGCGGCCTTGCGGCGCGCGGCGCGTCGCGGCGGCGGATCACGGGGGGGCTTCGGCCTCCCCTTTCTATTCCCCGCCGCGCAGGGCGTTGATGGGGTCGAGGGACGCGGCCTGCCGCGCCGGCTTGAGCCCGAACACGATGCCGATGGCCAGGGCGCTGAGCAGGGAAAGGAAGAAGACCTTCCAGGAGAACTGGATGGTCAGAATGCCCAGCCGGGTCAGGAGCTGGCCCAGGCCCAGGCCCAAAAAGAGTCCGAGCAGGCCTCCGGCCAGGGTCAGCACGGCGGCCTCCACCAAGAATTGCAGCAGGATGGCGGAGGAACGCGCCCCCATCGCCTTTTTCAGGCCGATTTCCTCGCTGCGTTCGCTCACGGAAAGGGTGAAGAGGTTCACGAGCACGAATCCGCCCACGAGCACGGCGATGCTGGCGGTGACGCCGAGAAAGACCAGCAGTCCGCCCTTGAACATGGCCACGAACTTGAGCACCTCGTCCGCCGTGAGGATCATGAAGTCGTCGTCCTGGCCGTCGCGCAGGCCGTGGGAGTCGCGCAGCAGGCCGCGCAGGTTCTCCACGTGCGCGGCCATCAGTTCCGGTTGCAGAAACTTGACCCGCAGCGCCCGGAAATACTGCCGGTCGAGGTTGAAGCGGACCGTCAGCGTGGTCAGGGGCATGATCAGGCGGTTGTCCAGGTCGCGTCCTCCGCCGGAGGCCATGCCCCTGTAGGAGAGCAAGCCCACGACCTGCACCGGGATGTTGTTCACGAAGATGACCTTGCCCACGGGGGACTCGTCGCCGAAAAGCTCCTGCGCGGGCTGGGCGCCCAGGAGGCAGACCTTGGCCGCGCGCCGCACGTCCTGCTCGGAGATGTCGCGGCCCTCGGCCAGGGGCCAGTTCCAGGAATCCGCGTAGTTGGCCGTGGCCCCCACGCCCTGCACGCCCGTATAGTTCTTGTTCTGGTATTTGACCGTGAGGTCGCCCTTGGCGCGCATGGGCACCACGAGGTACGCGCCCGGAAGGGACTGCTTGATGCGGCGGGCGTCCTCCCAGGAAAGGGTCATGGTGCGCATGCCCAGGGCGCGTTTCTTGATGTCCCCGCCGATGACGAAGGCCGCGTCCGGGCCGAACATTTCGACCATCTCGTGGGCCATGCGGTTGGCTCCGTCCACCGAGGTGACGATGAGGGTCAGGGAGGAAATGCCGAAGGCCACGCCCAAAATGACGAAGAAGGAACGCAGCTTGTAGGCCCAGACCGCTTCCAGGGCCATGTTGGCCACGCGGTTGGCCAGGCGGAGGATTCTCATGCCCGGAGCATAGGAGAAACCAGGGCGCGCGTCCATGCGCCTCTTGCTCTTGCTGCCCGGATGTGGGTATGAATATGACCTGTACGTTTCAGCCCAGGAGGAAGGCAATGCCGGACAAAGCGCTGCATACGGATTTCGCTCCTGCGGAGCGGGAAACGGAAGAGGTCATCCGCGAGCAGGCCAAGCTCATCGCCCGGCACAGCCCCCGCATGATGATCGACGGACTGCCGCTTCCCGTGGTCGTGGTCAATTCGAAGCGTCAGATCGTCTTCTGCAACAAGAAGTTCGAGGTGTTCTCGCGGGAGCAGGAGGACGTTCTCCCCCTGGGCCGCAGACCGGGCGAAGCGCTGGGCTGCGCCTATGCCGCGCTGAGCGAAGGCGGCTGCGGAACCACGCGCTTCTGCCGCTTTTGCGGCGCGGCGCGGGCCATCCTGCAAAGCCTGGACGGAGGCCATTCCGTGGAGCTCTGCCGCCTCGTGCGCAAGCGGGGCGAGCATACCTGTCTCGACTTCCAGGTCTTCGCGGAGCCGCTGCTCTGCGAGGGCGTGCCCTTCGTGCTTTTCAGCGTGCTGGACATCAGCAAGGAACTGCGCCTGGAGTCCATCCGCCACAAATTCCTGGCCGACGTGCGTCGCCGGGCCGAGGCCATCAACCGCATGTACGTGAGCGTCAGCCGCGACCAGGGCAGCGAGTCGGCCAAGGGCGGCCTGTTCGCCCTGGGCTACGCCTCGCGCATGCTCATGGAGCAGATCGATGACCAGTCCCGGCTCTTCGACGCGGAGGACGGCCTGCTCGGCGTGGCCGAGGAACGGCTGAACGCCTGCGAAGCCTTGGAGCAGGCCCTGGCGGGGCTGGAAAAGGTCCGGGAAGGGGACGTCGTTCTGGACCCCTGCGCCGGGCTTTCCGTGTTCGCGGATCGCCACCTGCTCGATTACGTGCTGCGCCAGCTGTTCGAAAACGGACTGGAAGCCGCGCAGGGCAAAGGCCAGATCCATGCGGGCTGCGTGGACTACGGCCACGAGGTGGGCCTGCGCGTTGGCTCGCCGGATCCGCTGCCGGAAAGGGTGCGTCTGCAACTGTTCCAGCGCGGCTTCACCACCAAGGGCGAGGGCCGCGGCCTGGGGCTGTACTACGCCCGGCTGCTCGCGCGGCGCTACCTGAACGGCGACGTGCTCCACCTGGAGGCCGAGCCGGGCGCGGTCTTCGAGGTGCGGCTGCGCAAGGGCTGAACCCCGGACAGGACTATGCCCCGGCGGCCTTGTCGCGCTCGCGTTCCTCGGTGAGGCAGCAAAGCCCGCGCTCGGAAAGGGCCGCGCGGAAGCAGAGGTTGTCCGAGACGCATCGGGCCGGGCTGCGGTCCCCGGCGCGCCAGCGCCGGATCAGGCCCGGCTCGCGCACCAGCGGCCGGGACATGGAAACGAAGTCGCAAATTCCCTGCGCATACAAATCTTCCGCCACGTCCGCGCTGCGGATGCCGCCCACGAGCATCAGGGGCAGGCCGCGTTCCTTCTTGAAGCGTCCGGCCGCCTCCCGGAACCAGGCCTGCTTGTCGGGCGTGTCGAATCGGCCCGTGCGCACCGGAACATTGGCCCCGGAGAGCATGGTTCCGCCGGAAAGCTCCACCGCGTCGACGCCCATGTTTTCCAGCCTGCGGGCCAGCAGCAGCGCGTCCTCGAGCACCAGTCCGTCGTCCAGGTAGTCCTGGGAATTCATCTTCAGCAGCACGGGAAAGCCGTCGCCCACCTCGGCGCGCACGGCCTGGAGCACTTCCAGCAGGAAGCGGGCGCGGTTTTCCAGGCTGCCGCCGTACTCGTCCTCGCGCTTGTTGTAGTGCGGCGAAAGGAACTGGCTCAGGCAGTAGCCGTGGGCCGAGTGGACCTGCACGGCGTCGAATCCGGCCTTTTTGGCGCGGCGGGCCGCGTAGCCGAAAGCGTCCACGATCCTGCCGATGTGTTCGCAGTCCATGGCGGTGCAGATCGTCTTGCCGTCCAGGATCAGCTCCGAAGGCCCGGCAGGCAGCTCGCCCGTGGGCAGGGGCGCGGCGTGCGCTCCGGCGTGGGCCAGTTGCAGGGCGCAGGCGCCGCCCGCCGCGTGCACGGCCTCGGCGAGCATGGCCAGCCCGGAAAGGCGCTCGTCCGCATCCACGCCGAGCTGCCCCGCGCGCACCTTGCCGTCCGGCGAGACGTAGGCGTGGCCGGAAACCACCAGCCCCACCTCGCCCTCGGCCAGGGCGCGCCAGAGGTTCGCCAGGGCCGGGGTGCCGTTGCCGTCCTGGTCCGCCAGCCCCTCATGGGTGGCGGAGCGCACGAAGCGGTTGCGCAGCCTCATTCCATTGAGCGTCGCGGGATCGAAAAGCGTTCCGGCCTGTGCGGGCATGGAGCCTCCTTGGCTTCGGCGAAGCCGGTTCCGATGGGGTGTGATGCGGTTGCGGCGTCGCCGGAGCGCCGCCGCCTCTTCCTGATCCCGGAGCGGACGTGTCCGCGGGGTTCGGCGTCAGTCCCGGCAGTCCTTGAGATGCCAGTCCCAGGCCGTGCGCACGATGGTTTCCAGGTCGCCGAAGCGCGGCTCCCAGCCCAGCTCGGCCTTGGCGCGGCCGGACGAGGCCACGAGCACAGGCGAGTCTCCGGCGCGGCGGCCGCTTTCGACCACGGCGATGTCGCGGCCGGTCACGGCGCGGGCCACCTCGATGACCTCGCGCACGGAGTAGCCGCTGCCGTTGCCGAGGTTGAAGGCGCGCGTCTCGCCGCCCTTGAGCCAGTCCAGGGCCAGGGCGTGGGCCTCGGCCAGGTCGCTGACGTGGATGTAGTCGCGCACGCAGGTGCCGTCCGGGGTGGCGTAGTCCGTGCCGAAGATGGAAATGTTTTTGCGCAGGCCCAGGGCCGCGTGCAGCACCAGGGGGATCAGGTGCGTTTCCGGCACGTGGCGCTCGCCGATCTCGCCGTCCGGGTCGGCTCCGGCCGCGTTGAAGTAGCGCAGGCGGCAGGAGGCCAGACCGTGGGCGCGGTGGTAGTCCTCCAGCATCTGCTCGACCATGGCCTTGGAGTGGGCGTAGGGCGAGAGCGGCCGCTTGGGGTGGTTCTCGTCGATGCGTTCCTGCTCCGGCTCGCCGTAGACCGAGGCCGAGGAGGAGAAGACCAGCCCGCGGACCCCGTGGCGGACCATGGCGTCCAGGAGGTTCAGTGTCGCGGCCACGTTGTTGAGGTAGTACTTGTTCGGGTCTTCCACGGACTCGCCCACGGCGATGTACGAGGCGAAGTGCAGGACCGCGTCGATGGGCGCGGCGGCAAAGGCCCGCTCCAGGGCCGGAGGGTCGAGCAGATCCCCGGCGATGAACTCGCCCCATTGCAGAAAGTCCGCGTGGCCCGTGACAAGGGAATCGAAGACCACGGTCTCGACGCCGCGGGAGGCCAGGAGCTTGTTGACGTGGGAGCCTATGTATCCGGCTCCTCCGGTGATCAGGACGGCGCACATGGCGTATGAATACCTCCGGGTTGGGCAAACGGCAAGCTCTGCCGGGACGAATCAGGTCTTGGGCGGCGGATCGGCCAGGGCCAGGCGTTCGATGATCACGTTGGAAACGGCCATGCCTTCCTTGGTCAGGCGCAGGCGGCCGCGATTGATCTTGATCAGCCCGTTCTGGACCAGGGCCTGGATCATGCGCTCGTTGCTCTTGACCAGGTCGAACCCGGCCAGTTCGCGGTGGCGCTTCAGGTCCAGCCCCTTGGTGGTGCGCAGGGAGAGCATGACCATCTCCACGAGCCGGGTGGCGTCGTCCAGGTCTTCGTAGTCCAGCCCGGCGAAGCCGCCGCGCACGGCCGCGTCGTACTCGTCCATGAAGCGCGGGTTGGTGAAGCGCCGCCTGCCCAGGGTGCTCACGGCGGAAGGGCCGAGCCCCAGGTAGTCGCGGCCTTCCCAATAGCCGGAGTTGTGGCGCGACTGGAAGCCCATGCGCGCGAAATTGGAAATCTCGTATTGCAGGTAGCCCAGGGATTCGAGCAGCTCGGCTCCGTAGACGAACATCTTGGCCTGTTCCTGCTCCGCCGCCAGCTGGAGGTCCACCTCCGCGCTCATGCGGTGCAGCTCCGTGCCCTCCTCGATGCTCAGGCCGTAGCAGGAAAGATGCTCGGCGCCGAGCCGGGCCACGGTCTTGAGCTGGTCCAGCCAGTGCTTGAGCTTCTGCCGGGGCAGGCCCCAGATCATGTCCAGGCTGATGTTGGCGAACCCGGCCTGCCGGGCCATGCCGTAGGCCTCCACGGCCATGCGCGCGGAGTGGGGCCGCCCGAGCCGGGCCAGATCCTCGTCCGAAAGGCTTTGCAGGCCCATGGACAGACGGTTCACGCCCATGGAGAGCAGCCCCCGGAACCAGCTCGCGTCCTGGGCCGAGTCCGGGTTGGCCTCCAGGGTGATCTCCATCTGCTCCGTGAAGGTGAAATGGTCGCGCAGCAGGCCGAGAATGTCGTCGATGTCGCTGAGGGGCATCAGGCTCGGCGTGCCCCCGCCGAAATAGACCGTCTCCAGCCGGGGACGCTCCAGGCGATCGCCCCAAAGCTCGATCTCGCGGTGCAGGGTCTTCAGGTACCAGGCGTAGGTGACCTGGTTGAAGGCTTGGGAATGGAAGGCGCAGTAGCGGCACTTGGAGCGGCAGAAGGGCACGTGCACGTAGAGCAGCAGCGCCTTGCCGGACGTCCTGGGGGGCAGCGGCCCCTTCTTCTTCTTCTTCGGGCCGGGGGATTCCCCGAAAATGCGCGGGGCGTCTGTCATGCTCCGCGCTCCGCGCCAGGCCGGCTCAGAAACCGCCCCAGCTTCCGGCCCAGTTCTTCCGCCTTGGACAGGGCGTTTTCGTGCCCGCGCACGCCGCCCTTGTCGAAGACGCGCAGCACGGCCAGCTCGCCCACGATCTCGTATCCGAGCGCCTCGAGCGGCAGGCGCATGGCCTCCAGGGTCATGCCCATGTCCGAGGCGTCCTCCTGCTCGCAGACGGCCAGGAGCGCAGCGGCCCGGCCCTGGCCCGCAAGGCGGCTGGACCAGCCGCGCGGCCGCGCCTGCATGTCGAAATCGTAATAGCAGTAGAGCCGGTCGATGAAGGCCTTCATCCAGGCCGTGATGTTGTAGTGGTGGGTGGGGCAGGCCAGCACGAGTCCGCGCGCGGCTTCCAGCCGGGGATAGAGCAGCTGCATGCCGTCCAGGAGCCGGGTGCAGGCCTTGGCCGTGCGGCACTGCTCGCACCCGACGCAGGGGCTGAAGGCATACTCGGAAAGGTGGGCCGCGAAGCCCGGCGCGCCTTCGGATTCGGCCCCGCTCAGGGCCGCGCGCAGGAGCAGGTCGGAGTTGCCGCCCCGGCGGGGGCTGCCCGAACAGCCCAAAACAGCGGCAAAGCCGTCAACTGGAGCTATCCCGGTCACGGCGCAGCTCCTTTTGGTAGCGTTCGACCTCGCTGTAGAGGCATCCGCAATACTGCTGGCGGTAGATGCCCATGCGCTTTGATTCCTCGATGCCGCGCTGCCAGCCCGCGCGGAAGTCGCGGTAGAGAAAGGGCACGCCCCCGGCGGCGAGGTCCGCGCAGAGGCCCTTGATGACCTCGTGCTTCTGGTGCCTGGAATAGAGCAGCGTGGAAGTGAAGGCGTCGAAATTGCCGCGCTTGGCGATCTGCACCGCGCGCGAAAGGCGCATCTCGTAGCAGTGGAAGCAGCGGTTGGCCTCGCGGAAGGCCACGGCGCGCATGTAGGCCGCGGGGTCGTATTCCGCGTCGCGCACGATGAGCTTGAAGCCCATGCGCTCGGCGGTTTCCAGGGCCGCGTCGCGCCTGCGCAGGTATTCCTGGAGCGGATGGATGTTCGGGTTCAGGAACAGGCCCGTGACCTCGAAGCCCTCGTCCCGCAGCATCTCCACCGTGGCCACGGCGCAAGGCCCGCAGCAGACGTGCAGGAGCACCCGGCCGCTCATGCCGCGCGCTCCCGCGTTGAAATGCTTTCTCTCCGGTCCGGCATGGCCCTACGCGGAGAATTTGCGGTCGATGATGATGTCGATGCGCGTCTCAAAGCGGCGCTCCAGTTCCATGAGCTTTTCCCGCTTGTGGTTGAGCATGTACAGGGCCAGTTCCTCGTCCAGGGGCATGGGCAGCGGGTTTTGATGGCCGGGCCTGCGGATCTGGCGGAACACGTCCTTGATGACCTGGAGGGACTGCCATTCCATGTTGCGGCGCACGCCCGTGCCTCCGCAGCAGGGGCACGGCTCGGTGGTCACGGCCAGGGCCGAGGAGCCCATGCGCTGGCGCACCAGCTCCATGAGCCCGAACTCGGAAATGCGGCTGACCACGGTGCGCGCCCGGTCGGACTTCATGGCCTGGCGCATGGTCTTTTCCACCTCGCGGCAGTCCTTGGGGCTCTTCATCTCGATGAAGTCGATGACGACCTGGCCGCCGATGTCGCGCAGCTTGAGCTGCTTGGCGATCTCTTCCGCGGCTTCCATGTTGGTCTTGAGCACCATCTTCTGGAAGTTGCGCTCGCCGGAAATCTTGCCGGAGTTGATGTCCACGGCGGTGAGGGCCTCGGTGCCGTCGAACACGAGCTGGCCGCCCGAAGGCAGCGTGACCTCGCGGGAGTATATTTCCTCGATCTGGCGGTGCAGGTTGAAGCGCTCCCAGAGGGTCTTGTCCGGGTCGGTGTGCAGCTTGAGGATCATGGACGTGCGCGGGAAGGCGAGGCGCATGAACTCCTTGATGCTGTCCTCCACTTCCTTGTCGTCCACCCAGACCTCGCTCATCTCCGTGGAAAGATAGTCGCGCACGGCGCGGGTGGCCAGTTCCAGCTCCTGATAGATCAGGGCCGGAGTCTTGGCGCTCTGGCCGCGCTTGCGGATTTCGGCCCAGAGGCGGCTGAGATATTTGTAGTCGCGGGTCAGATCCTGCTTGGTGCGGCCCACGCCCGCGGTGCGCACGATGAGGCCCACGCCCTCGTCGGGCTGGATCTGCTCGATGATCTGCTTGAGGCGGTCGCGCTCTTTCTCGTCCTCGATCTTGCGGGAAACCCCGACTTGGCCCCGGCCGATGGTGTAGACGAAGAAGCGGCCCGGCAGGGAAAGATAGGAGGAGAGAAACGCGCCCTTCTTGCCCGTGGGCTCCTTGACGACCTGGACCAGCATTTCCTGGCCGGGGCGCAGCACGTTCTGGATGGGCGGGTATTTCTGGCCCTTCTGGAGCTTGTAGCCGCCCTGGTAGTATTCGGGGTGGACCTCGTCGATCTGCAGGAAGCCGTTGCGCTCGGCTCCGTAGTTGATGAAGGCGGCCTGGAGGCCCACGTCGATGTTGTGGATGTAGCCTTTGTAGATGTTGCCCTTGGTCTTGGCCATGTGGACCATTTCCACATAGTATTCCGAGACTTTTCCTTCCTCGGCGATGACCACTTCGACCTGTTCGCCCGGAAGGGTGCTGATGAACATTTTTTGACGTTTCGAAACCATGCGTTCCTCGCAGGAAAAAGATTAAAAAATATTGAAATTCGTTACGCCGGGGCGATCCGTCGCCGGGGCGTGCGCGTTTTCCGGTCGCGTTCCGGTGTCCCTTGGAGAAGCTCCGGCCAGGAGGGTGCCCGGCTGGGGAAGGGGGGAGCTTCTCCGCCTGCCGCGTCTGGGCCGACGCGGCCTAGTAAAAAAAATCATTCGGCGGCTTCCGATGCCGACGTCCCGGTACGGACGTTCCGATGCGGATGTCCCGATGCGTGCCGCTCCGGGCGTCCGCGCACTCGTCCCGCGCCGCCGGAACCGGAAGTGCAAAAGCCGGGCCGCTAACGGCCGGAACGGCGCAGGGAATAGAACAGGCCGTCCTCGACCTCGCGCGCGTCCAGCTCGTCTTCCGCGACCAGGGCGTCCAGGAGCCTGCGCACCCGTTCGGGGCCGAGGCCGAGGCCGCCCGCCAACTGTAGTACGGTTTGCGGCCTGCGCGCAAGCGAGGAGCGGAGAGCTTCCCTGGCCTCCTGGTCGGGCAGGTCGCGCTCGCGCGCCTCGGCCCGCAGGTTGCGGCGCTCGTGCGCGCCCAGTGCCGCGCGCCAGCGCGCCAGGGTCGGCGCGTCCACGGCGCGGGCGGAGTCCAGCGTTCCCGGCCTTGTCAGCGTTACCACGTCCACCCGGTCCGGGTCCAGGCGCGGGATGAATTCCGAGAGCAGGCGCAGGTTCTCCTCGGAGTCGTTGAACCCGCGCGCCAGGAGGATCTCCAGGAAGACGGCCCCGGAGAATTCCTTGCGGAAGTCCAGCAGGCCCCGGACGATGGTTTCCGGGCCGAGACCCGGAATGCAACGGTTGAGCCTGCGCATTTCCTGGGGTACGAGTGTATCCAGGGACGGCAGAACCACGTCCGCGAGGCAGAGGTCGCGCCGCACGTCCGGGACGTGCAGCAGCGTGGAGTTGGTCAGCACGGCCACGGGCTTGCCCGGCAGGATTTCCCGCACGCCCCGGATGACCTCGCCGAACTCGGTGTTCAGCGTGGGCTCGCCCGAACCGCCCAGGGTCACGTACTCCGTGTCGCGGCCCTGCGCGGCCCACTGGGCCAGCTCGTCCAGAATGTCGCGGGCCGGAACCCAGGCGCGCCGTTCCAGGGTCAGGGCGCTGGTCGGCCCGACCTCGCAGTAGGCGCAGTCCATGCTGCATATTTTTTCTCGGAGCAGGTCCAGCCCCAGCGAGAGGCCGAGCCTGCCGGACATCACCGGTCCGAAGATGTATGTGAATGCCATGTCGGTTTCCGGGCCGTCTCCGGCTTGACGAGGTGCGGGCCGCTGCCGTACCTGATGGTGCGCACACAGCGCCAGGAGGATACCATGTTGAATTCGGGAGATTTGGTACTGCTCATCAGCCCCAAGGGCAAGCGGTATCTGCATAAGCTCGACCCGCAGGCCGAGGTGCATACCCACGACGGGCGCATCCTCATGTCCGAGGTGGCCGCCGCAGGCTACGGACACCGCGTCCGCACCCATCTGGGCAGACCCTATCTCGTGCTCCGTCCCACTGTGCACGATTTGATCAAGAACGTGAAGCGTTCGACGCAGATCATGTACCCGAAGGAGATCGGCTATCTGCTGCTCAAGCTCGGCGTCGGCCCCGGCTCCACGGTCATCGAGTCCGGCACGGGCTCCGGCGGCCTGACCACGGCCCTGGCCTGGTACGTGGGCGATACGGGCAAGGTCGTCACCTACGAGCGCCGCGAGGAATTCTACAAGCTGGCGCGCAAGAACCTGGAGCGCGTGGGCCTGGCCCACCGCGTGGAGCAGGTCAATCAGGACATTTCCGAAGGCTTCCGGCACAGCGGCGCGCACGCGCTCTTTCTCGACGTGCGCACGCCCTGGGACTACCTGGAGGCCATTCCCTCGGCCGTCATTCCCGGAGCCATGTGCGGCTTTCTGCTGCCCACGGTGAACCAGGTCAGCGACCTGTTGCGCGGGCTGGAGCACGGCCCCTTCCAGGACATCGAAGTGCTGGAAATCCTGGTGCGACGCTACAAGCCCGTGCCGGACCGCCTGCGTCCGGAAGACCGCATGGTCGCGCACACGGGCTTCCTGATCTTCGCCCGCTACATCGAGCCCGACGCCGCGCCCGGCCTGCCCGAATCCGGCGCGGAACAGGGCGAAGCCGCGCCCGCGTGCCCGGAGCTGCCCCAGGAGACCGACGGCGGCACCCTGGAGCTGGAAGACGGCATGGACGCGGAGTTCGGCGTGCCCGAATCCGCCATCGAGGCTCCGCTGGAGACGGCTTCGGACGGGGAAGGCCAGGAGTCCGGGCGCAAGGAACATGTGGAGACCGAAGACAAGGACGTGACGGACGCGCTCTAGCGCGTCCCGCTCGCGGCGCAGCCGCGCGACCGACGGAGGAAGGCCATGACCGCAAGCGTGGAACGGCGAGCCATCTGGGGCCTGCGCGACCCCCTGGCAGGGTTCACGCATCTGCTCGGCGCGCTGGGCGGGATCGTCGCCCTGGTGCTGCTCCTGGTGCGCGCCGCGCACCAGGGCACGGCCTGGCACGTGACCTCCTTCGCCGTGTTCGGCGCGGGCATGATCCTGCTCTACACCGCGAGCACGCTCTACCACTGGCTGCCCTACGGCGAGCGCCGCACTGCCCGGCTGCGCAAGCTCGACCACGTCATGATCTTCGTGATGATCGCGGGAACCTACACGCCCATCTGCCTCGTGCCCCTGCGCGGGGCCTGGGGCTGGTCCATCTTCGGGGTCGTCTGGGGCATGGCGCTGGCGGGCGGCGTGGTCAAGCTCTTCTGGATGGGCGCGCCCCGCCTGCTCTCAACGGGCTTCTACATCGTCATGGGCTGGGTGGCCGTGGTGGGCATCTGGCCGCTGGTCCAGGCGCTTTCCTCGGGCGCGGTCTTCTGGCTCGTGGCGGGCGGGCTGAGCTACACCCTGGGCGGCGTGGTCTACGCGCTCAAGCGGCCCGATCCCTGGCCGCGCGTGTTCGGCTTCCACGAGATCTTCCACCTCTTCGTGCTGCTCGGCAGCTTCTGCCATTTCTGGATGATGTACGCCTACATCGCCCGGCATCCCTGAACGCCTCACGAAAGCCGGCTCTTTCCGCCAAATCTACGGCACTTTGCGTCATCTTTTGCCGCGGGGATTCGCCGTTTTCCGCGTTTCTGGCTGTTTTCCGCGACGGAGTCAGCGGAATTCGGCCCGTGAGCGGATGTCTTCGGGCAGGGTCAGGCCGAAGCGGGCCAACTGCTTCTTGTTGAAGAAGAACGTTCCCTGCTGGTCCATGGAGGCCGAGGGCGGGCGGGGAGTCTTTCCCTCCAGGATGTCCCTGGCGATCAAAGCCGCGAGGCGGGCGTGCTGCTCTCCGAAGATGACGTAGGAGCCGACCGCGCCGTCGTCGCCCACGGCGTAGTCCTGGTAGGCGAAGATCGGGACCGGGCTGTGTTCGGAGGTCCAGCGGATCACCTCTTCCACGGGCACGTACCTTCCGGAGGCGTCCCTCAGGTTGTGGTAGAGGGGCATGGTGATGAAGTCGTATTTCCTATGGCCCAGGATGACCTGCTGCCACTCGGCCCAGTTCGCGGCCATTTCGTATCCGACGCTGACCCTGTCGAGGAAGACCTGCTTCCGGTCCATGAAGTTGACCTCCACGATGGCCCTGGAGGTCGGGCTGTCGTCCATGAGCACGAGCGCCGTCTTCGGGTCGGGGATGATCCTGATCAGGTGGCGGAGCCAGGGAAAAAGCGGCACGCGCTCCAGCACGCCGGTGACGTTGCCGGGGATGCCCTCCCTGAAGTATTTCCGGGGATTGTTGTTGATGCCGAAAAAGACCACGGGTTTTCCGCTGTCGGCCATGCGCGGCCCGAGCAGGCGCAGGGCGTTGTCGTCGCCGAGCATCACGAGGTCGGGATCGACCCGGCGGAAGACGTCCATGGCCGCTTCGGCCCGGCCCGCGAACTCGGATTCCGGAATTCGTTTCGTGTCCAGATACACCATGTCCAGCTGGGCGATTTCGCCGAGGATCTCGTGGATTCCGCGGTCGCACTGAACGGTCCAGGGCATCTCGCGATGGTAGCTGTGGACGACGAGCACCTTGAATTGGCCCGCGTCGGCGTTCCAGGCCGGGAGCATTCCGGCCACGGCCAGCAGAACCGCGATGAGGCGAAGCATGGTCTGACCCCTTGACGTATTTTGCTTCAAATTATGCCAGAACCAGCATGGCGGCAATCATATTTTGGAAAACAAGCCGAAGAATCAAAGGAATCCCATGGTCCGCGCCCGCAGCGCCCCTGTATGGAAAAAGGGGGACTTTCCCGAAGTGCTTGCCCTGGTCGCCGGGGCTCTTTTTTCAGCCAGCTGTTTGTGCTACGCAGGAAGTTCGCAAGCCATTGCGAGAAGGAAGCGTGGAAGACGGATGAAACAGGACAAATTGCGCGATCCGGATCGTTTCGCGGGATGGGGGCGGCGGGCGCTGCCGACGTCTCTTCTGCTCGCGTTTTTCCTGGCGCTTTCGGCTTGGCCCGCTCTGGCCGCCTCGCAGGCGAAGTGGCCCGTGGGCTGCGAATTTCGCGGGCTGAACGAGACGCTCGCCGAGCATCGCGTGGATGCGGATTCCCTGCCCTTGTTCATGGGCGAACTGGCGGGAGAGAGCGAGCTGCTGGCCTCGGCCAGCCTCTATGTGACCGAGGACAGGGACAAGGATGTCCACGGGTTTGAATACCCAACGGGCAAGGCGCGGTTCGTGCTCACGTTGAACCTCAAGGACGGCGTGGTTCTGGAGACGAGGGAAAACGTCTGCTCCTGGGAGCGGCTCGACCGCTGCCTGCGGCGCGAGGTCAAGGACGCGCTGCGCATCTACCGCAACCTGGCGGCCAGGCACGGGGTCAAGCCGGGCTCGCGCATCCTCAATCTCTGATCCTGCCGCGCCGCCTGACGCGCTATTCCAGGCCGAGCAGGGCCGCGCCCACCGCGCCGGTCATGTCCGGCTCGTCCGGCAGCAGCAGGCTCTCGCCCGGCACGAGCCGCAATTCCCCGGCCAGCAGTGCGCGCACGCAGGGATTGTTGGCCACGCCGCCCACAAAGACCAGGGGCGGCGTCAGCCCCACGCGCCTGAGCATGGAGAGCGTGCGCAGGACAATGGCCCGGTGCAGCCCCAGGGCGATGTCCTCCGGCTCCGCGCCCTCGGCCATGAGCGAGGTGGCCTCGGTTTCCGCGAAGACCGTGCACATGCTGTTGATGGTCGGCGGGTTGGTGCCGCGCAGGGCGAACTCCCCGAACTCCTCCACGGGCATCTGGAAGACCGAGGAGGAGTACTCCAGGAATTTGCCCGTGCCCGCGGCGCAGCGGTCGTTCATCTCGAACCGGGCCACGCGCCCGCCCGGCAGCAGGGCGATGGCCTTGGTGTCCTGCCCGCCGATGTCCAGCACGGTGCGCGCCGCCGGGAAAAAATGCGCGGCTCCGGCCGCGTGCGCCTTGATTTCCGTCACTTTTCGCAGCGGCAGCCCCAGGCCGAGCTTCCCGGCCAGTTCGCGGCCGTAGCCCGTGGCCACCAGCCCGTCGGCGCGGATTTCCTCGAGCAGCTTTCGGCATTGCCCCGCCGGGGAAAAGGTCGTGGGCAGGCGGGCCGCATGCACGACCCGCCCGTTTTCCACCACGGCCAGCTCGATGCTCCGCGAGCCGATGTCGAGCCCGGCGACCCGGCTCAATCCAGCGTCTCCACGAAGGCTTCCACGCGGGTCTTGAGCTGCTGCACGTCTTCCATGCTGTAGTCCGTCTCGATGCTCAGGCTGGGGATGCCTTCCGCCGCGAGCGTCTTGTCCAGGCGGATGCTCTCGTTGGCGTAGGGCTGGCAGAAGAGCAGGTTGTACTGGATCACGCCGTCCGCGTTCAGAGTCTTCGCCAGATCCATGACGTTTTCCTGCCGCTCCGTGTTGGGCGTGAAGCAGGCGCAGTCGATCTTCATGTAGCGGTCCGCGATGGCGTCCAGCATTTCATCCAGGGTCGCGCCGGACTCGTCCACGAGGTCGCGCGAGTTGCGCGTGCCGATGCAGGACTCCTCGCCCACGATGACCGCGCCGGAGCTTTCCACGATGTAGGGCAGCTTCCAGTTGGGCACGGCCATGGGACAGCCGGAAAGCAGCAGGCGCGGCGTGCCCGCCTCGGCCACTCCCTCGCCCCTGGCCACGCGGGCCTCCAGCTCGTCGCAGAGCTCGTTCATCTTGGCCGTGAAGCGCACGGGGTCGTCGTAGAAGCTGATCTGGTTCACGAGCAGGGCGTCGCGGCCGGAGATGGGCGCGGGCGAGGCCGCGCGCAGGGCCGTCAGCCGCTGGAGCGCGCGCCGCTTGTCGTTGACGGTCCTGATGGCCGTTGCGAGCCGCTCCGCGGTGATGGTCACGCCCGTGAGCTTTTCGATTTCCTCCTTGTAGCGCAGCACCTCGGCCTTCCAGAGCGCGCGGTCCGCCGCGTTCTTCTGCTGGGGCACCTCCATGACGTGCATGTTCACCAGCTCGCCGAACGGCTCGTAGGCCTTTTTCTTGCCGTCGCAGGTGGTCTCGCCCACGATCAGGTCGCAGGACTCGGTGTACGGGCAGAGCCGGGCCAGCTTGAAGCCGATGAAGGACTTGATCAGGGAGCAGGTGTTGCGCGGAACCATGGTCTCGGCCAGCTCCTTGCCCGCCTCGGCCCCGGCGCAGAGCCCCACCTGCACCGCGTCCGCGGCCAGGGTGATCTCCTCAGGAACGAACACGCAGAAGGTGCCCACGACCTTGCGGCCCTGGGCCTTGGCGTCCTGGATTTCCTTGATGCGCAGCCCGTGCACCTCGGAGAGCACGAAGTCGAGGTATTCGGCCCCGCGCAGGCGGCCCTGCTGGGAAAGATAGATGTCGCCGTAGAATTTGCCGAGCACGTCGAGCAGCGCGTCGTGCGCTTCCAGGTCCAGGTCCAGGCGTTCCCACATTTCCTTATACGGACTCGTCATGGTTGCTCCCCTTGAGGTTTCGCTGGTGATTATCGATGCTCGGCATCATTAATGTCGATGAACGGCCGCGTAAAGCCGGGGAAACTTGCTGTGGCTTTGGCACAGCGCCTTTGCGCGCGTCCGGCGCGGGCTCTTGTCAAACCCGCGCCGGGCGCATAGCTTGGGGCATGTCCATGGACGGAACACGCTGCGCCGCCGGAGGGCGCTCCCGGTCCGAATCCGCCCTGTCCTGGCTGCCGGCCGCGCTTCCGGGCGTGGAGATGCTGCGTGCCAGCTTCGTGCGGCAGAATTTCGCGCGGCATTTCCACCGCCGCTACGCCGTGGGGGTCATCGAACAGGGCGGCATGGCCTTTCGCTATCTGGGGCGCGATCTCGTGGCTCCGGCGGGCAGCGTGAACCTCGTGGTTCCGGGCGAGCCGCACGACGGCCACGCCGCCGTGGACGCAGGCTGGACCTACCGCATGTTCTACCTCGACCCGGACTGGCTGGCGCGGGCCGCCGGGGAGATTTCCGGCCGCGCCCGGGCCGGACTTCCGCATTTCGACGCGGGCGTGCTCGACGATCCGCTCCTGGCCGCGAACATCCGGACGCTGCACGCGGGACTGGAGCGCGGTTCCCTCTCCGCGCTGGAGGCCCAGACCAGGCTCTACGGCCTGCTCATGCGCTGGGTTTCCCGCCACGGCGCGCAGCGGACCGCCTGCCCGCGCGAACCAGGCCGCGAGCCGGAGGCCGTGCGCCGAGCGCGCCTTCTCCTGGAAGAGCGCCATGCCGAGGACGTGGGCCTGGACGAGCTGTCCCGGGCCACGGGCCTGAGCCCCTTTCATCTGGCCCGCGTGTTTTGCCGCAGCGTGGGGCTGCCGCCCCATGCCTACCTGATCCAGGTGCGCGTGCGCCGCGCACGCGCGCTGCTGGCCGGACCGCAGTCCCTGGCGGACATCGCGACCGGCGTCGGCTTTGCGGATCAGAGCCACCTGAACCGCCACTTCAAGCGCATCGTGGGCCTGCCTCCGGGCCGCTGGCGCAAGATCGTTCAAGACCGCTGAGACTCTTTTCGGGCACTATGCCCCTGAATCCGGAACCGCCGGAACAGGGGAATCCATGAATACGAAACCAGAAGGTCTGCTCGGAGCGTATCTGAGCCTTGCCGGGGCCATGCTCATCGTGGGCACGTCCGCCGTGGTGGGCAAGGTGCTCGTGGCCGAGATGCCCGTCGCCCTTTCCCAGGAGCTTCGCTTCGCGTCGGCCCTGCCGTTTCTGCTGTGGCTTGTTCATCGGCGCGAGGGCGGCCTGCCCCGCCTGAGCAGGCGCACCTGGCTCGTGGCGGGTCTCCAGGCCCTGGGAGGAGTGGTCGTTTTCAACGCCTGCCTGCTTTCCGGCCTCAAGCTGACCAGCGCGGGCCACGCAGGCATTCTCACCAGCGTCACGCCCGCGAGCATGGCCGTGGCCGCGTGGCTCCTCTTCGGCGAGCGCATTCGCGGGCGGGCGGGGCTCGGCGTGCTGCTCGCCGTGGCCGGGGTTCTGGCCCTGACCCTGGGCGAGGGAGCGCAGCGCGGATTGAGCGACCCGCTCTCGTTCAGGCTGCTGCTCGGCGATCTGCTCGTGCTCGGCGCCGTGGCCGGGGAAACGCTCTTCCTGCTCCAGCGCAAGTCCGTGCGCGAGCCTGTCAGCCCGTTGGCCTTCAGCGCGGTCATGAACCTCTACGGGGTGCTCTTCTTCCTGCCCCTTGCCGCCGGGCAGGCCGCGAGCTTCGACTTCAGCGCCGTTTCGCTGCGCGGCTGGCTGGCCGTGGGCTGGTCCGGCGCGGCCTTGTCCGTGGCGGCCTATCTGCTCTGGTTTCGGGGAGTGGTGCGGGTTTCCGGCGGGGTGGCGGGCGTGTTCACGGGATTGATGCCCCTGACTGCGGTGACGCTGTCCTGGCTTTTGCTCGGCGAGTCCGTGACCCTGGCGCAACTGGCCGGGTGCGGACTGGTGCTCGCGGCCATCTGGTGCATCAGCCGCGGATGAGACGGCGCTGTCAGGGGCGCGCGTTCAGGAGGATGACCCCGCTGACCGCCAGAAGCAGCACGGCCCAGAAGGCCAGCGCGCGCAGGATCGCCCACTTGGCGGTTTTCTGTTCGGATGAACGCAAGGGCCGCACTCCGCGCAGCGCAAAGGTCACGACCCCGGCCAGATTCAGGCAGACCACGTTCGTCAGGGCCAGCAGCCCGGCCTGTCCGGCAGGGGCGTCCAGCCCTGAGCCCAGAAACAGGCCGCAGGCCGACAGGGGCGGCACCAGGGCCAGGGCCACCATGACCCCCACCAGCGCCGTGGACGCCCCCTGGCTCAGGGAGAGGATTCCGGCCACGCCCGCGGCCAGGGCCAGGGCCACGTCCGAGAGTCCCACGCTCGTGCGGGCGGCCAGCTCCACGCCTTGCGGGTTCGCGCCCAAAATCGCGCCCAGGCCCAGGGCCGGAAGCACGACCAGGAGTATTCCCGCGCCGAGCGTCTTCAGCGAGGCGCGGGCCAGGGGCACGTCTCCGAGCACCGTGGCGAGAGACAGGCCCACGTTCGGTCCGAGCAGCGGGGCGATTACCATGGCGCCGATGACCACGGCCGGAGCGTCGCGCAGCAGGCCGATGGAGGCCACGATGGACGAGAGCGCGGCCAGGAGCGCGTAAAGAAACGTGAGCTGAGCGCCTTCCAGCACGTTGGAGCGCAGCTCCTCGCGGATGACGCCTTCCTTGCGTTCGCCTTCGCCGCTGTTCTTGCCGCTGTTCTTGCCGCCGGATGATTCGTCTTTCTCTTCTTCCGGCTCTTCCAGTCGGGGAATGGTGGCCTGCACGGGATAAATGATGATCCGGAAGCCTTTTTCCCCGGAAAACTTCTTTTCCAGCCGGTCCACCACCTCGGCGGCGGCTTCGGCTTCCAGGAGCATGCGGGCGCGCAGCGGCTTGTCGTCGTTCTCGCAGTCCGTGCACCAGCTCAGGAACTCCTCGCTTTTCAGCTTGTCCAGTTCCGAGATGATCCGGTCCTTTCCCGCGTTGTCCACGATGATTTCCACCAGCCGCAGGCTCATGTGCGCGCTCCTTGCTTTGCCGTCCGCATCATCCGGGCCTTACCCGGTCCAGGCGCGGCGAAGTCCGTCCGCGCGGTCCAATAGCAGTTTCATGTATTCCAGCTCCATGTCCACGAGGTCGCGCTCCTTTTTGCGCAGCCACTCCGAAAGCCAGGCCAGGCGCAGCAGGGCCGTGCATTCCGGGAGCAGCTCCCATGCGCCCGGGGCGAGGTATCCCGCGTTCCGCAAGGTTTCCGTCAAGCGCAGCGCCAGCGGGCCGGTCAGCCCGTCGGGATGTTCGAAGCCCAGGCAGCCGAGCAGGTTGGCAAGATCATAGACTTCTGGCTTCAGGCCCAGGAATTCCCAATCGATGACCGCGACCGCGTCCCGACCCTGCCAGAGCACGTTCAACGGGTGCAGATCGCCGTGCTGGAGCCGCATGGGCAGGGCGCGGCACTGCGTCATGGCCGTTTCCAGCCGGGGGAAGAGCCGCTCCAGGACCGCGTGCGTATCGGGCGAGCGCAGGTGCGTCGTGGCGAGCAGGTCGGCCGCGTACGCGGACAGTTCCGGCAGACCGCGCTGGGCCGCTGCAAGGTCGTTCAGAAGGGTCGGGGGCAGGGCGCGCGAAGCGTCCTGGAACGCGAGCATGAACCCCGCCAGGGACGCGCCGCGCGCGGCCTCGCCCAGATAGTCGGGCCGGGGCAGTTCGTCGGAAAGGACATAGGGGGAAAGCTGCCAGCGCATGCCTGCGATTTCCGCGCTGCGGCCGCCCTGGGACGATTTCCGGAAAGCCGGGATCATGGCCCTGTCCTGGGCGGGAAAGCGGTCTTGCAGGGCCTGGAGCACGGCGGCAATGGCTTCTCGGCGGGGCGTCTGCCGGGCCGCGAGCCGCTCCAGCAGCCAGAGGCGGCCGGAGGTGTCTTCCAGGACCGAGCGGGAAACGCAGCGTTCCGGGCTGCCCGGCACGGAAAGCTCGTGGCGGCGGCGAGCCGTGCGCAAGCCGAAGAATTCGAGGGGATCGAGCATGAACGGAGATTGCCACAGGAGCGCGGGAAGGGAAAGGCGGGAAGAGGAAGGCGGGAAGGGGAAGGCAATTGCCTCCGGCGGCCAAGGGGCCCGCGGCCCCTTGGATCCCCGTTCTGCGTTGCGGGCCGATGCTGCGCATCCGGCACGCAACGCGGAAGGGTTCTTTCGAGAAGAGGCAGTCTTCTGAGCAGTTCAACGGTAAGGATAGTGCTCGACGCGCAAAACGCCGTCCGGCGTTTTGCCGAGGAAAGTCTTTGGAAAGGGGGTCCGGGGGAAGAACCTGTCTTCAGAAAGGTTTTCCCCCGGAAGCTCTGCGCACAATAAAAAGGGCCGCTTTCCGGAGAAAGCGGCCCTGGGGATCAGCGAGGTGGGAAGTGGGGTTAGTGGGCTTCCGCGACCTCGGCCTCGGCGTCGTCCACCGGGCCGGGCACTTCGCCCTGCTGGGATACTTCCAGTTCCTGCTTCACGCTCGTGGCGACCTTGAACAGGACGGTGATGACCAGTCCGCCGATGGCGAAGACCATCATGGAGATGGCGATCTCCTGCCAGCTCGGCCAGTAGGAGGTCACGCCCTCGAACATGTTCGGGGTGAAGCCGCCGATCATGAGTCCCAGGCCCTTGTCGATCCAGGTGGCGATCACGAGGATGAGCAGGGCGATGGGCAGCAGGGTCTTGTTTTCCCGCAGCTTGGGCGGAATCAGAATGGCCAGGGAGATCACCGAACCGGCCACGAAGGTCCACATCCAGGGCACCAGGGTGGTGTTGCCGTCCAGGCCCACGAACAGGAATTCGATCGTGTGCATGTGGCCGGGGATGTTGGAGTAGAACGCGGTGAACACTTCCAGCAGGAAGAGGAAGATGTTCACGCACATGGCGTAGGTGATGGTCCGGGCGATGTTCTTGGTGGCATCCCAGCCCGGCTCGAACTGGGTGGTCTTCTTCACGACGTAGAGCAGGAGCAGCAGGATGGCCGGTCCGGCGCAGAACGCGCTGGCCAGGAAGCGGGCGGCCAGCACGGCGGTGAGCCAGAAGTGGCGGCCGGGAAGGCCCTGGTACAGGAACGCCGTGACCGTATGGATCGAGAAGGCCCAGACGATGGACAGGTAGGCCACGCTCTTGACCCACTTGGGGTGCGGCTGGTTGCGCAGGTCGGTGCCCAGGCAGGTCCAGCCCACGATCAGGTTGATGAACAGGTAGCCGTTGAGCACGATCATGTCCCAGAACAGGATCGAGTTCGGCGTCGGATGGAAGATGATGTTCAGCATGCGCTGGGGCTGGCCGAGGTCGACCACGACGAAGAGCATGCACATCAGGCACGCGGCGATGGCGAGGAACTCACCGAAGATCACCAAGTGCTTGTATTTTTTGTAGTGGTGGAAGTAGTAGGGCAGCACGATCATGACGCCGGAGGCGGCCACGCCGACCAGGTAGGTCAGCTGGGCGATGTAAAAGCCCCAGGACACGTCGCGGCTCATGTCGGTCAGCTGCAGACCGACGGTCAGCTGCCAGGCCCAGACGGCCCCGCCGGCAGCGATGACGACCAGGAGGAAGAGGATCCAGCCCCAGTATTTGGGGCCACCTTTCAAAGCTCTCTCTAACATCTCACCCTCCCCTTAGATGATGTAGTAGACGCTCGGTTCGGTACCGAGGCTGGGCTTGCGCCGAATCGTGAACGTCTCGCGCAGCACCTGACGGACGTCGGAGTTCTCATCGCGAAGGTCGCCGAAAACCATGGCGCCGGGAGCGAGCTCGTTGGCCTTTTCCACGCAGACGGGCTGCATGCCTTGGGCCAGCCTGTCCACGCAGAAGTTGCACTTCTCGACGACGCCCTTGGTCCGGGTCGGGAACTTCGGGTTCGGCTCGTGGATATACGGGCGCGGGTCCATGAAGTTGAAGCTGCGCGAGCCGTACGGGCAGCCTGCCATGCAGTAGCGGCAGCCGATGCAGCGATGGTAGTCCATGGCCACGATGCCGTCCGGGCGGCGGAAGGTCGCCTTGGTCGGGCAGACGCGCACGCACGGCGGGTTTTCACAGTGGTTGCACAGCAGCACGTATTCGCGGCTCATGACTTCCTCGGCCGGGAAGTTGTTGTGCTTTTCCGTGAAGACGGCGTGGAAATGGTCGCCCCAGATCCACTTCATCCCCTGCTTGGAGAGGTTGCCGTTCTCGTCCACGATGTGGGGCACGTTGTGCCAGGAATGACAAGCCTTTTCCAATTCCTCGATCTGTTCCTTGGTGTTCAGCTTGGTCGTGTCGATGACCATGGCCCACTGGGCCGCGTGAACGGCTTCGGGCGCAACCTTGGGCCCGCTGGCGGCGGCGCCTCCGGAGGCGAAGCTCAGGGCCGGGCTGAGGCACAGGCCGGCCGCAGCCGAGGCTCCGGCGAACTTGAGGAAGCTTCTCCTAGTGCGTTTCATTGTACCCCTCCGGCTGAATGTGGCAGTCCCAGCAGTAGGGGGAAACCGCGGCGGCCGTGTGGCACTTGTCGCAGAAGTCCTTCTTGCTGGTGTGGCACTTCATGCAGGTTTTCTGCAGGCTGATCTCAAAGGTTTCGCCACGCTCGTTGGTGTAGGCGCGCTCGCCGTCGCGCAGCGCCCAGTCGCGCCACTCGTCCAGCAGCTGCATGTGGTTTTCCCGCATGAACTGGGTGGACTCGACGCATGCGAACGTTTTGAAACCGGCGGCCTTGACCTCGGCTTCGGTGGGAAGCTTCGGTTCCGGGCCTTTGTAAGCCTCGCTGGGCGCATTGAACCACAGCGGGAACGTAACCAGCCCGAGGAAGATGATCAGGCCGGCGAAGATAGGCATACCGTAGTGGAATTTCATCTAATATTCCTCCTGGTGGGGCAGGGCCCGCAGGTTAGACCTCGTCCTCGAAGCCTTTGAGGGGCTCCTGACGCAGATCCATGGTGCGTTCGTGTTCGCCTTCCAGGATCAGGGCGTTGCCCACGAGTTCGTGCACGCCGCTGACCTGAACGCCCGGAGCCCAGTAGTTGGACAGCGGGATCAGCGTCGCGCGGTCGATGGCGCAGACGCAGGACAGGGTGTTCACGTCGTGCTTTTCCTGGACGTGGGCGAGGGCCTTGCCGCGGGGCATGCCGCCGCGCAGGCGGATGTCCATGATCTCGTCCGTGTTCAGACCGGAGCCGCCCGCGCAGCAGTAGGTCATTTCGCGGATGGTGTTCGAGGGCATCTCGAAGAAGTGGTTCGCGCAGGCCTTGATGACCTCGCGGGGTTCGTCGAGCAGGCCCATGCCGCGCGCCGGGTTGCAGGAGTCGTGGAAGGTGATCCTGCGGTGGTCGTTGCGGCTCTTGTCGAACTTGAGCTTGCCGTGCTTGATCAGGTCCGCGGTGAACTCGGTGATGTGCACCATCTTGGTGGCGGCGGCGTTCTTGAAGACCGTGCCGGTGATGGGGTTGACCGGGGTGGTCATCTGCGGGCCCTGGATCTCGCCGTTCATGGTGTCCATGTACTGGTTGATCACGCGCCACATGTGGCCGCACTCGCCGCCGAGGATCCACTTGCAGCCGAGGCGGTTGGCTTCGGCGTACATCTTGGCGTTCAGCTTCTTCATGGTCTCCGAGGAGGTGAAGAGGCCGAAGTTTCCGCCCTCGCTGGCGTAGGTGGACCAGGTGTAGTCCAGATCCAGGTAGTGGAAGAGGATCAGGTAGCCCATGAAGGTGAAGATGCCGGGGTCGGCAAAGGCGTCGCCGGAAGGCGTGATGAACAGGATCTCATGGCCGGGCTCGTTGAGCGGGGCCTTGACGCGCACGCCCGTGACCTCTTCGATGTCGTCCACCATGAAGTCCATGATGTCCTTGAAGGCCTGGGGCTGGATGCCGAGGTGGTTGCCCGTGCGGTTGCAGTTGGCCACCGGCTCGAGAATCCAGTTGATGTTCAGGCCGACCAGGTGCATCAGCTCGCGGGCCATCATGGTCACTTCCGCGGTGTCGATGCCGTAGGGGCAGAACAGCGAGCAGCGACGGCATTCCGTACACTGGTAGAAGTAGATGAACCACTCCTTGAGCACGTCCTCTTCCATGACGCGGGAGCCGGTCAGCTTGGTGAGGATCTTGCCCGCCAGGGTGAAGTCCTTGCGGTAGATGGAGCGCATCAGCTCGGCGCGCAGAACGGGCATGTTCTTCGGGTCGCCGGAGCCGATGAAGTAGTGGCACTTGTCGGCGCAGGCGCCGCAGCGCACGCACACGTCCATGAACAGCTTCAGGGAGCGGTATTTTTCAAGGCGCTCGTGGAAGCCCTGATGGATGATGTCCCGCCAGTTCGGGGGCAGCTTCCAGTCTTCGTCGCTGGGAACCCACTCGCGCGGGTTGGCCAGGGGCAGACCCTCGCCGATCAGGTACTTCACGATCTCGGGCTTGCCGGGGTAGGCCCAGTTGCCCGCAGACGTGTCCGCCTTGAGGTCCATCCAGCTGGTGGACGGCGGATTGTAGTCGAGGCCCTTGATGAGCTCTTCGGGTTTCATTTTCGCCATATTGTCATCTCTCCGTAGTTGTTTGTCCGACAGACGACTGACCCGTCTAGCCTTCCTCGCCGCGGTTGGCGGGGTCGACCACCGGCAGGCCGGCTTCATGCATGGCCGGTCCGAAATCCTTCTCGTACGCCTCGTAGGAATGCGGCTTGATCGCCGGGTTCCAGGGGTTCTCGTGGTGCTTGATGCGCGAGTCGTTGGGCAGGTTCCGCGTCGGGGACAGGAACACGCCGCCCAGGTGCATCAGCTTGGAGAACGGGAAGTAGACCAGCAGGGTGCTGACCAAAAAGACGTGGACGTAGAAGGAAATGCCGATCTGCGCGAAGGGCAGATCCGCGTAGTGGAAGGTCACCAGACCCATGGTCACGGCCTTGATGGCCACGACATCCACTTTGGCGAAGTAGCGCATGTAGATGCCGGAGAGCGCGATGCCCAGGATGAGCAGCAGCGGGAAGTAGTCCGTGAACAGGGAGATGTAGCGGATGCGCGCGTCCCAGAGCCTGCGGACGAGCAGCAGGCTGACGCCCGCCACGAGCAGCAGATCGGAAAGATACAGGCGCGGAACGCCGACCTGGAGGATGCCGTCGCCGAATTCCAGGGCCGTGAAGAAGAAGGGCACCGGATCGGTGAAGAGCCTCATGTGGCGGACGGCCACGATGAAGAACCCGTAGTGAAAGAGGATGGCGAAAAGCCAGAGCCATTTGGCCGAGGCGTAGCCGAGCACTCCGGTTTCCTTGTTCAGCTGCACCTTGGTGTTGCGGAACAGGGAGCGGAAGGCGAACACTTCAAGCAGCATGCGCATGAAGGTCTGGGCCCCGGTGGAGGGGTTGTCCCATTTGTTCTGCTTGATCCAGCTCAGGGACTGCTGCTGTCCGCCCGTGGTCGGGATCCGGAACGGAACAGGGCTACGCGTCCATTTGAAAATTTTGTAAACGAATCCTGCCAGGAAAATGATGATCGCCGTTGTCGGGACGCACACCGCGAAGAAAAACTCCAGGTGCGCGGAACCGACCCCAAGCAACGGGATCAGCACCAGCAGAAAGACGAAAACGAGTGAGTACATTGCAGTCATCTACCGTCACCTCGCTTCTATTTTCGGTACGGGCAACCCCTTCGCCCGAACCTTACCGTTCGTCGGCCCCAGCGGCCGGACTGTCCACGATCATGCGCGCGCGGCGCAGAAGATTGTACTGGGCGCGCTTGACCTCTTCGACCCGCAGGCTGAAAATCTGCTCGCGGGTCTGGCTGTAGAGGTCGAAGGCGATCAGTCCCATGTTGTCGATGCGCGTTTCCATGGCCATGAGTTCGGCGAGTTCGCCGGATTCGGCCAGTTCCTTCAGGTAGGCGTCGCGCAGAACCTTCTTGAGCAGGTAGACGAAGCAGAGTGCCTGCGACGGCTTGAAGTTCTGCACCGAGCGGATGCGGACCAGGGCTTCCAGCGCCCCCGCGACCTGCTCGGCGTCGTCCCAGGCCAGAAAGGCGTCGAAAAGGTCTTGCGCCGCCTCAAGAATGGCCATGCCCACGGGGTTGGCGAAACGGTCGGTCTGCTTGCGCCAGACCGCCTGCGTCTCGGGCGGATAGGTGCCCAGGATCAGGTCGGCCCAGCCGCTGACGAGTTTCGCCCTGTCCTGGGCCAGACGATCAGAAAAGTCCATCAGCTCCCTCTCTCCCGCGCACGAAGGGCGGAACGACGAATCGGCGTCCCGCCTTGCTTTCGCCATTTTCGACCCTATGGCGAAATTTGTGAAAATACTCACGTATAAAACACATGCATGTATTCCAGATACCCCTGGAAACGTCAAGCGGTTCTGCCGTCTACCCTCGGTGGATCGCACCATGTGGAACGGTTTTCCGGCCCCTGGCGCGTCTTGCGCGGGCCGGGCCGAGCGATTGTCCGCTACGCCGTGGTTGCGGCGCGCCTTTTCAGCGGGCTTTTGTCGGCGCGTCCTCGGCGCAGGGCAGGGCGAAGACCGCGCTGCGCAGCCGGGGATATCCCGAATATAGTCCCCAGCGCAAGACTTCCAGGCAAGAAAGCCCGCGTTCGGCCGCGCGGCGTTCCAGAAGCGCCGCCGTGGCGGGCTTTCCGTCCACGGCGAGGACCACGTCCGGCCAGGCCGGGCGCATTCCCTCCGCGTCCGGCTCCAGCGGCCAGGAGAGCACCAGCGCGCCGCCGGGAACGCCCAGGATCGTTGCCTGGGCCCGGGTCAGGTCCGTGAACAGGGGGCGGGCCGTGCTGGGCGTCGAGCCGCCGAAGGCGCGGGAAAGGGTGAAGAGCGCGTCCGCGAGCAGCGTCTGGGTTTTCCCGTCCGGGGCGGCCAGCTCGGTGGTCCTGCCGGATTCGTGCAGCACGCGCACCCGCCATTCCTCGCTTTGGCCGCCGCCGGGAGTCTCGGCCAGGACGCGGTGCAGCCGGAGGTCGTCCACGCGGTCCAGCGGCAGGACCAGCGCGCTCTCGCGGCGCACGGCCACGCGCTGCGGCGGTCCGGCCTCCTCCTCGCAGAAGGGCATGCACAGGCCCACGGGCCAGCGTTCGATCATGGGCGTGCGCCACTCGTATTCGGTCCAGCCGAGCTTGAAGGTCAGCAGGCGCGGCGTGGAAAACAGCACCTCGACGCGGCTTTCCGGTCTTCCCGGAACGCGCAGCAGCGGGGCCGTATCGACCAGGGCGCGGCGGGCCGCCTCTGTCCCGGCCATGCTCCGGGGCTGCCAGGCCACGCGGCCCGGATCGACTTCCGCGGGCCACTCCGGTCCCAGGGGCAGCGGCTCCGGCGGTGCCTTGGGCAGGCAGCCGGACAGCAGGGAGGCGAGCAGGGCGACGAGCAGGAAGGCGAGGCTCGTGGACAGACGCGGACGCTTCGGCGCGCGGCGCGGCGCGTTCCCTGGCCGGAGGAGTGCGGGTGGGTTTTTCATTCCATGACTCTAGAAGCCGCGCAGGGCAATGGCAAGCGTCCATTTCCGGGGCGGGTTGTCCTTCCCGGCGGGAAGCTGCTATGCTTTTCGAAACATGGAGGAACATCGCCGATGACCACGTATACGGGCGTCAACCATCTGGCCATGGCCACGGGCGACCTGGACCGGACCATCCGCTTCTGGCGCGACCTGCTGGGCATGCGCATGGTGGCCGGGCTGGGCCGCGCCGGCTACCGTCATTATTTCTTCGAGATTTCCGCCACGGACATGATCGCGTTCTTCGAATGGCCCGACGTGGAGCCGGGACCGGAAAAGGACCACGGCGCTCCCGTGGCCGGACCGCACACCTTCGACCACGTTTCCATCGGCGTGGCCTCGGACGAAGACCTCTGGGAACTCAAGGACAAGCTGGACGCGGCCGGATTCTGGGTTTCCGAGATCATCGACCACGGCTTCATCCATTCGCTCTATTCCTTCGACCCCAACAACATCGCCATCGAGTTCAGCGCGAGCGTGGCCGAGATGGACGTGCGGGCGCGGCCCGTGCTCATGGACAAGGATCCCACGGACGTCGCCCGGGAGGGGGCGGAGCCCCGGTCCGGCCAATGGCCGCCGGTGACGGATCCCCTGCCGCGCGGGCAGCGGCGCATCTACGAGGGCATGGGGTCGGAGTTGGCGGAAGGGTTCAAGTAGATTCGGCCCGCGCGGGCAGCCGCACGGTCACGGTGGTCCCGTCGGCCTCGGAGGTCCGCATCTCGATCTCGCCGCCCAGAGTCCGGGTGATGAGCCGTGCGGAATAGGTGCCCAGGCCCGTGCCCTGGCTCTTGCCCGCCGTGGCGTACTTTTCGAAGAAGTTGCCGCGCACGGCCGGAGGCACGGTGCCGTGGTTGTGCACGCGTATCCGGACGATCCCGTCCACGTCCTCCAGGTGCAGGGTCACGCTGCGCCCCTGGGGCGAGGCTTCCACGGCGTTCTTGACCAGATTGGAAAGCATGGTCTGGAGCAGGAAGGGGTCGCCGTCCACGAGCAGGCGGTCGCTGGTCCAGGCGGGCCTGTCCCCGGCGATGATGGCGAAGCCCACGCCGCAGCGTTGCAGGATTTCGGCCAGTTCCCGGTTCACGGCCCGGCCCACCTCCACGATGTCCACGGTCCTGGGGCGCAGCACGTATTTGCCCGTTTCCATGCGGAACATGTCCTGGTGGCGGCGGACCATGGTCAGCACGCGGTTGGTGGTCCGTTCGATCTCCTGGAGCACGAAGCGTTGCGGCGGGAGCAGGTTCTCGTCGTCCTTGAAGGCGCGGGCGGCGGTGGCCGCCGCGGCCAGGGGCGTCTGGAGGTCGTGTCGCAGGATGCGCTCCACGTCGCGGCGCATCTGCTCCATGCGTTTTTGTTCGGTGACGTCCTGGACTGCGCCGATGAGCCGCTGGGGGGAGCCGTCCGGTCCCCGCTCCACATTGGCCCGGCAGTGCGCCTGTCGGATTTCTCCGCTCGCGCGGACGATGCGGAAGACCATTTCGAACGGCTCGCCGTTAATGCGGGCGTTTCTGTGCCTGGCTTGCAGTTCGGGCCGGTCGTCCGGGTGAATGTGGCCCAGCACGAGGTCCAGGGTCGGCTCCGCCGCGCCGGGCGCATAGCCGAAGAGGCGGTAGGTCTGGTCGGACCAGTAGATTTCCCCGCTTTCGAGGCCGTGCTCGAAGCAGCCGAAGAGCGCGATCTCCTGCGCGCGGTCCAGCCGGGCCTGGCTGAGGCGCAGGGCGTTTTCCGTGAGCTTCTGCTCGGTCACGTCGATGAGCGAGACGACCACGCGGCCCGAGGAGAGCGGGTCGTCCAGAAGCTGGAAATGAATGGTCAGGTAGCGCGGGGAGCCGTCCAGGGCGCGGTGGGTGATCTCGCCGTGAAACTCGCGCCCGCCCTCGGCCAGCACGGCCATCTCCTCGCCGAAGACGGCGTGGGATTCCTCGGTGAGCACCTGGGGCAGCCCGGCGAAGAGCGCTTCCTTGTCCGGGGCCTTGAGCAGATCCAGCGTGGCCTGGTTCACGTTCAGGATCTTGACCCGGCGGGCGCATTCGTCCAGTCCTTCGGGGTGGGCGGCGAAGTGGGCGCGGAAATCGCGAACCCCCTGGTCCTTGAGTTCCTCGAAGTAGGCGAAAAGCTCGGAGAGATCCTCCTCCCAGAGGGAGATGGGCGTGCTCTCGAAAAGCCCCTGGTAGCGGTTTTCGCTGCGGCTCAGGGAGCAGAGCCGGGAAAGATCCTCCCGCAGGAAAAACTGGGCGGGCTCCACGCCGAAGACCTCGGCCAGCCGGACGATGACCTCGAAGGACGGCGAGGCCAGGCCGCGCTCCATCTTGGAAATGTACACGCCGGTGACCCCGGCCCGCTCGCCCAGGGCGGCGCGGCTGAGTCCGGAGGCGTTGCGCAGGCGCAAAAGCTGTTTTCCAAACAGCAGTTTCAGGTTCAGAACCTGCTGCCGGGAAGCTGAAGTCTCGTGCATGATATCCCTCAGTGAGGGCGATAATATGAATAGTTCAAGTTTGGCAACTGGATTCGTGTTACATGGAATTTTGCACCGCGGCAGGCGCGCCGCGCAGGGAGCGGATGAATGCGGAATCTGATCATGTTCCCGGAGAACTGCGTGCGCGCGATTCCTGGAGCGGCGCAAGCGCTTTACCGTGGTCTGCGAGGGCCTGGACCGGCAGGTGGGCGAAACGCTGCTCGCCCACACCAACAATACGGGATCCATGCTCGGACTCTTGCGCCCCGGGGCGGAAGTGTTGCTTTCCCCGGCGCGGAATCCGGACCGCAAGCTGCGCTGGACCTGGGAATTGGTACGCCATCAAGGCTTCTGGGTCGGCATCAATACCCAGACCCCGAACCGCATGCTCCGGTTGGCCTGGGAGGCGGGCCTGCTGCCCGAAGCAGAAGGGTATGACGGTTTTCGAGCCGAGGCCAAGGTCGGAGAGAGCCGCCTGGACGGGCTTTTCGTGCGGGGGGCCGGGGGCGGCTCCGGCGTCGGCCCCGGCAGAGGCGCTCTTTCCGGAAGAAAATCGCGCAAGGCAGGACTCGAGCCGACGGACTTCGCGCCGGAAGACCAGCTCTGGGTGGAGTGCAAGAACGTGACCATGGTCGAGGACGAGGTGGCGCTCTTTCCGGACGCCGTCACCGAGCGCGGGCAAAAGCACCTGCGCGAGCTCATGGCCCTGGCGCGCACGGGCGCGCGCGTGGCGCTGTTCTTCCTCGTGCAGCGGCCCGACGGCAAGTGCTTCGGCCCGGCGGACATGATCGATCCGGCCTATGCCGAACTGCTGTACCGGGCGCTCGACGCCGGGGTCGAGGCCTGGCCCTACGAGGCCGTGGCCACGCCGCGCGGCATCGGCCTGGGGCGGCGGCTGGGGGTGACGGAGCGTTCCTTCTAGAAGCTGATGATCTCTTCAAAACTCCGCAGGGCGTAATTGTCGGTCATGCCGGAAATGAAGTCGAGCACGGTCTGGAAGCGGTCTTCGGGCAGTTCCAGGTCGTAGAGAATCCGGTTGCCGAACTTGTTCGGCGGCGCGCTTTCGCGGCCCTGGGCCGAATATTTCTCCAGCCATTCCAGGAAGACGCGAAAGAGGATGGGCCGTTTTGCGGCCTCGCGGCGCACGCGCTCCACAGGCTCGCCACGGTCGAGGAGCGCTTCCAGCTCGGCAAAGAGCGTCTCCAGCACGAGCCGGACGTATTTCTTGTACTGCTCCAGCTTGGGATGCAGGTAGATGTGCCGGTAGTTGAAGGCCTTGAGCCGTTCCATGAACTCGGCGTTCTTGGCCGAGAGCCGGATGCCCCGGTCCGGATCGGAATGGCGGCGCAGATCCTGGATGAAGAACTGGAGCAGCACCGTATTGTTGATCTCCCGCGCCTTGATCTCGCCGTAGCCACGGGCCAGTTCGTCCAGCTCGCCGCGCTGCGACGCGGTCAGGATTCCCGTGGCCAGCGCGTCCTCGATGTCCCTGCCGAGGTAGGCGATCTTGTCCGAAAGCTTGACCACGCAGCCCTCCCAGGTGAAGGGCTCGTGCTGCGCGGGCCGGTCCATGGCCTCCAGCGGCAGGGCCTCGGCGCGGGGGCGCAGGGCCGCGCTGCCCACCTCGCCGCAATGGCAGACAATGGCGTCGCGCACGCCGTAGGTCAGGTTCAGGTGCCGGTGCGTGCCGCCGGGATCCTCCAGGGTTTCCAGGTCGTCCACGAAGCGCAGGGAGTTGCGTTCATGCCAGAAGCTGGCCCCGGTGCGCTCTCCGGCCAGGGCCTTGAGCACGGATTCGCCGCTGTGGCCGAAGGGCGCGTGCCCCAGGTCGTGGCCGATGGCCGCGGCCGCGGTCAGCTCGCGGTTCAGGCCCAGGGCGTTGGCGATGGTTTCGGCCACGGACATGACGTGGGCCACGTGCTCGATGCGCGTGCAGATGTGGTCGTTCTGGGGCGCGAAGAAGACCTGGGTCTTGTGCTTCAGGCGGCGGTAGGCCGTGCAGTGCAGGATGCGGTTGTAGTCCCGGGAAAAGGGGCTGCGCAGGTCGTGGGCGCGGCGGTAGAGCTGGTCGCGTCGGCTGACGGCTTGTTCCCAGAGCGGGTTGCCGGGCGCCACGGCCACGTCCCGGAAGAGGGGACCGGAATCAGCGGCATCGGGCATGTCTTCTCCTTTGCTGGCGTTTCCTGCCTGCGGCGGGAACCGCCCCGCCGGGCCATCAAGGGTAAACCGCTTTCGCCGCGATGAAAAGTGCGGTAGTCCAGGCCATGCTGCAACTTCTTCTCGGCGCGGTGCTGATCAGCTTTTCCGCGGTCTTCGTCAAGCTGGCCCAGGTTTCCGGCGACGCCGCCGGATTCTACCGCATGTTCTTCGGCGCGCTGGGGCTTCTGGTCGCGCTGTCCGGGCGGGCCGCCCTGGGCCGTGCCCCGGAGCAGCCCAAGGGACGCGAACTGGCGCGTCTTTTGGGAGGCGGCGCGCTTTGCGGACTGTTTTTCGCCCTGGACATCGCCTGCTGGCATTCCTCGATCCACGCCCTCGGCCCCGGCCTGGCCACGATCATCGGCAATTTCCAGGCCGTGCTCGTGGCGGCGTACGCCTACGTCGTCCAGGGAGAGCGCCGGGGCCGCCGTTTCTACTTCGCCGCGCCCCTGGCCCTGGCCGGGCTCTGGCTCATGGTCGGGCCGCAGTGGGAGTCGCAGTCCCCGGCCTACCGCGCCGGGGTGGGGCTGGCCCTGGCCACGGCGGTTTTCTACACCGCCTACCTGCTCAGCCTCAAGCGGACCATGACCCCGGAGCGCGTGGGCAGGGTGGATTCCATGAGCGTGGTCTTCGTCATCTCCGTGACCACGGCCCTGTGTCTGGCCGGGCTGATGCTGCTGCGCGGCGAGAGCTTCGCGGTTCCGGCCGCGCGGGACTGGCTCGTGCTCGCGGCCTACGGCCTCTTCGGCCAGGTCTTCGGCTGGGTGCTGGTCAGCCGGGGCCTGGCCAAGGTGGGCGCGGCCATGGGCGGGCTGTTGCTCCTGCTCCAGCCCGCGCTATCCTACCTCTGGGACGTGCTCTTCTTCGCCCGGCCCGTCACCCCGCTGGAGCTGGCCGGAGCCGCGACCGCCCTGACCGCCATCTATCTGGGAGCCACGGCGCGAGGCGCGGCCAAGAGCGGATGATCCGGTCCCTGCTCGAAAATAGGCTTGTCTCTTTTTCTGCGGCAGTCGGAGCCCGCCGTGTCCGCAGCCTGCCGAAATCCATCTTTTCCGGGCCAGGTTTTTTTCCGGTCCGGACGATTCAGGGCGAAAAAGAGCGAAATTTGGTGCAAACCTGATAAAAAACAAACTGTTTCATCCATTCGATATAAAGTTTTTCCGTACTTGTCCGAGCAAGCGTCATGAACGCTTTCCTCGTTGCGGGACGCTCGGCCCAAGGCGGACTTGCGTTCCTCCCATATAGCAGGATGCGTTTGAATTTCCCGCTCGATGGGGGCAGGGTGAACAATAGGGAGAAATGACCGGATGTCGGAATACGGGATGCCTGAATACAAGGTAAGTTTGGACCAGCTTCGGCCGGGCGTGTTCATCCGCCTGGACCGCCGCAACTGGTTCAGCCACCCGTTTCTGTTCAACAGCTTCAAGATCGGCGACCAGGGACAGATCGAGGTGCTCCGCGAGCTGGGCATCGACGTGGTCACCTGCATTCCGGAAAAGAGCGACTGCCTCCCCGGTCGCGCCAAGGGCAACGGGAACGGAGCCAGAGTCGCTGTTCCGCCCGACCCGGCGCCTTCGGCCTGCGACGCGCTCAGCTCCGAGCTGGAACGGCTCTGGTGCATCAAGCGCGAACGCGCCGAGCGCCTGCGCAAGAAACGGCAGGCCATCGCCAAGTGCGAGGAGCGCTATGTGGACGCGGTTCGGCTGGCCGCGGAGCTGCGGCGCGGCGTGCTCGCCGGGGAGAATGCCAAGGGAGCCGAGGCCGAGGCCTTTGTGAGCAGGCTCGCCGAGGTCTTCCTGGGCGATCCCGAATCCACCCTGCACCTGATGAACGTGCTCACGCCCGAAGAGCAGATCTACTCGCACGAACTGAACGTGACCATCCTCTCCATGATGCTGGCGCGCGAGGGCGGGCTGAAACGGGAACGCCTGGTCCTGCTGGGCATGGCCGCCCTGCTGCACGACGTGGGCAAGGAACGCATCGACCGCAAGCTGCTCAAGAAGCGCGGCCCCCTGACCCGGCCGGAGGTCCAGCTGCTCCAGCGCCACGTGGAGCTGGGCCGCGACCTGCTCATGAAGCTGCCCGCCATGCCTCTGCGCATGGTCGAGGCCGTCTACCAGCACCACGAGATGCTCGACGGCAGCGGCTATCCCCTGGGACTCACCGCCGGGGCCATCTGCACCGAGGCCCGCCTTCTGGCCGTGGCCAACGTCTACGACAACCTCTGCAACCACCAGGATCCGGACCGCTCCCTGACCCCGTATCTTTCCCTTTCCTACATGTTCACCCAGCGGCGCGACCAGCTCGACGCCGAACTGCTCTCCCTGTTCATCCGCTGCATGGGCGTCTATCCGCCGGGCACGGTGGTCCAGCTCAGCAACGGCTCCATCGGCATGGTCATGGCCGTGAACCCGGACAACCAGCTCTGCCCCAGCCTGGTCATGTACGACCCGGAAATACCGCGCAAGGAAGCCCTGATCGTGGACCTGGCCGAAGAGCCGGAACTGAAGGTGGAGAAAAGCATCCGGCTCAGCCATCTGCCTGCGGAAATTCTGGCCTACCTCAGCCCGCGCACCCGCATCTCCTACTTCGTGGAATAATCCGCCGCGCCGTTTCGGGCGCAGGGCGCGTTTTCGTCGGGATATTGAGGCAACGAGGTCTTCAGGCGTCGGGGTCGCCGTTCGGCGGAGTTTCCAGCAGGCGGCTCACGCTCTGCACGAGCTTGTTCTTCAGGATGGGCTTCATGATCACGTCGCAGATGCCCAGGGATTGGGCGCGTTCCACGCTGATGGTGTCCGAGAAGCCCGTGCAGAGGATCACGGGCAGGCCGGGCCGGATCTTCAGCAGCTCCTGGCTCAGTTCCACCCCGGTCATGTTCGGCATGGCGTAGTCCGTGACCACGAGGTCGAAGTCTTCGGGCCGGAAGCGGAAGGCTTCCAGCGCCTCCACGCTGGAGGTGCGCGCCGTGACCTCGAAGCCGAAGCCTTCGAGCATCTCGCGGGCGATGTCCACCAGGGGCTTTTCGTCGTCCACCACGAGCACGCGGCCCTTGCCGGGCTGGAGCACGGGCAGCGCGGCCGGAGCCGGAGCGGCCTCGGCGCGGGCGCGCGGCAGGTAGACGTGGAACGTGCTTCCGCGTCCCTTTTCGCTCTCCACGCTGACCGCGCCCTCGTGGGTCTTGACGATGCCGTGGACCACGGAAAGGCCCAGGCCCGTGCCTTCGCCCGGTGCCTTGGTCGTGAAGAACGGCTCGAAGATGCGTTCCATGATTTCCGGATCCATGCCCGGACCCGTGTCGCTCACGCTGAGGTGCAGGAACCAGCGCGGATCGTGGAGTCGGGCAGGGGCGTTCTCGTCCGCGTCGGCGAGGCGGATGACCAGCTCGCCGCCGCGCTCGCCCATGGCCTGGGCCGCGTTGGCGCAGAGGTTGAGCACGATCTGGTGGAACTGGGTCGGGTCGGCCAGGGCCAGATCCTCCCGCGTCTCGAACACGGTATGGATCGCCACGCTGGAAGGAATGCTGGAGCGCAGGAGCTTCATGGCCTCCTTGATCAGCGGGATCAGCTTCAGGGGGCGGCGTTCCTGCGGTCCCTGGCGGCTGAAATTCAGGATCTGGTTGATCAGGTCGCGGGCGCGGGAGCCGGCGCGCATGATTTCGTCCACGCGGCGGCGCATGCTCTGGTCCTGGCCCGCGCCCTCGCGGATCAGCTCGGAATAGCCGAGCATCACGCCGAGGATGTTGTTGAAGTCGTGGGCGATGCCCCCGGCCAGGGTGCCCAGGGCTTCCATCTTCTGGGCCTGCCGGAGCTGTTCCTCCAGGGCCTTCTGGTGGCTGATGCGGCGCTCGACCCGCTGGGCCAGCGTCTCGTTGAGCACGCGCAGTTCCTGCTCCGTGCTCCATTTGTTGCAGAGCGAAATGGCGAGCTGGCGCAATTCCTGGGGGCGGAAGGGTTTTTGGAGGTAGAGCAGCTTGCCCGGCGGGGGAATGCGGCGGTTCAGTTCTTCCAGGCTCACGTCCGTGTAGGCCGTGACCATGACGATTTCCAGATCCGGATCGACCTGCCGGATGGCCTCGGCGGTCCAGACCCCGTCCGGCCCGCTCCGCAGGCGCACGTCCACCAGGGCCACAGCAAAGGGCGCGTCCTGGGCCAGGGCTTCCTGCACGGCGCGCACCGCGTCGCGGCCGTCTTCGCAGATGGTCAGCTCGAACCGCAGGCCGCCCGTGGGATGCGGGGCGACCCGGCCTTCGGCGGCCGCGGCCAGGGGCAAGGGGGCGCTCTCCCCCAGTTCCAGAATGTCCTGGTAGAGGGTCAGCATGCCCGCCTCGTCGTCCACGGCGAGCAGGCGATAGACGTTGGTCTCCCCGCGCAAGCTCTGTTCCCGCCTTTCTTTCGCATCGTTGTGAAAGGGCCAGAGATAGGAGTACATCGTCTCTCCGCGAAGTTCAATCGGCGTTGAAGATGTTGCCCGCGTCGCCCCGGAGGCTGGGTGGGAGGGGCCTCCGGGACGGACGCGGGCGTGGACGGGAGGGTTCAAAGAACCCGGTGGGCCGGGGGGGTGGCCTGTTCCGGGTTCTCGAACGACTTGATGAACAGCTCTTCCGTATCGGGCTGGCCCAGTGCGGACGCGGCCGAGGCGCGCTTGGCGCGTGCTTCGTCGAGGCTGGGGTAGCGCCCGGCCATGACCCGGTACCAGACGCCCTTTTCCGGCAGCTCCACGCGGGCCACGCTGATGTCGAGGCCCGAAGGCGCGAGGCGTGCGGCCTCGCCCTCGGCCACGGCGCGGGTGCGGAAGGAGGCCACGTGGAAGCCGTAGACCCTGGCCGGGGCGGACGCCTTGCCGGGTTCCGCCTGGGCACTGTCCTGGGCGGGACGCAGGCTCGCCGTGGCGGCGCGGGCCTGGCCGGAGGGAAGAGCGGGTTCAAAATGCATGGGCAGCGCGGAAACGGGTTCCTTTTCCGGATCGGCGAGCAGCGCGGGATGCGATGCGGAGCGCTCGTCCTGCGGCGCGGGGGCCGGGTCGTCGCCGGAAGCGGGCGCGGGAGCCGGTTCGGGCCGGGTGGCGGCCAGGCCGGAGGCGAGGAAGCCACGGGCCATGCGCGCCTGCTTAAGATTTTCGAACGCCTTGGCGTAGTAGCTCGGCGAGAGTTCCACGGCCTTCTCGAAGCAGGAGGCCGCGTCGTCCACCTCTCCCTGGAGCAGGAGCACGTAGCCGAGGTTGTTGTAGGCGCTGGCCTCGCCGCCCGCGTACTTGAAGGCTTCCAGCGCCTCCTGGCGGCGGCCCATGCGCGCCAGGGTCAGGCCGATGTTGTTGTAGGTCCGGTCCTTGGGCGCGCCCGCGAGCAGGGCCTTGCGAAAGGCGTCCAGGGCGGGGGCGTATTCACGGCGCATGAGCAGGGTCACGCCCAGGTTGTTCAGGGTTCCGGCCCGGTTCGGGGCCAGCTCCAGGGAGGCGTTCAGCTCCCGCAGGGAGGCGTCCAGGTCGCCTTCGCGGCTGTCGAGCACGCCGAGGAGCTGGTGCGTGCGCCAGAGCGTCGGATCGGCGGCCACGGCGCGCTCCAGGTGCTCCCGCGCTTCCTTCAGCAGTCCGGTCCGCAGGTAGACGGCTCCCGCGCCCTCGTTGGCTCCGGCGTGGTCCGGGCTGGCCGCGAGCACTTCCTGGAACTCGGTCAGGGCCGCGTCGGTCTGGTTGTCCGCGAGCAGGAGCAGTCCCTTGCGCGCCCGCAGGTCCAGGCGGCGCGGATCGTCCTGCGGCGCGCCCGCGAGTTCGAGTTCGGCCAGGGCCTTCTGGTAGTGCAGGAAGGCGGCCTCCCCGCGCCCCTCGGCGGCCAGCCGGTCGCCGATGCGTTGATGCTGTTCCGGGCTCAGGTTCGGCCCGTTCCCCTCGCCGGGAATGGCCAGGTCGGCCAGGGTGGCGGTCTCGTCCAGGCTCTTGGGCGCGCAGCCCGCGAGCAGCCCCAGGAGCAGCATTCCCATCAGCACGGTGGTCGCGGTACGCATCGCGTCCTCCTTGGTTTCATGTCCGTTTCGCATTTCTCTCCCTCCCCGCTTTGTCCGCGCCTCAGCGCATCTTGCTCAGCACGTCGACCATGCGGATGCCCGCCGGGCCCATGATGGCCACGAACAGCGCGGGCAGGATGCAGGTCACGAGGGGGATGAGCAGCTTGACCGGCAGCTTGGCGGCCTTTTCCTCGGCCCGCTGCTGACGCTTGGTGCGCAGCGCGTCCGAGTAGACCCGCAGGGTCTGGGCTACGCTGATGCCGAAAATGTCCGCCTGGATGAGCAGGGTCGCCAGGCTGTTCAGGTCGTCCAGGCCCACGCGCCGGGCCATGTCGCGCAGAGCTTCCTGCCGGGGCTTGCCCGCGCGCAGCTGGAGCGTGAGGGTCTTCAGCTCCGAGGAGATCACGGGCGCGGACGAGGCCAGCTCGCGGCTGACGCGGTACACGGCCTGGTCCAGGCCCATGCCCGCCTCCACGCAGACCACGAGCAGGTCCAGGGCGTTGGGCAGCTCCTCGGCGGCCCGTTGCTGGCGCGCGGCCACCCGGCCCCGCAGCCAGTAGTCCGGGGCCAGCAGTCCGATGGCCGCGGGCAGCGCCACGCAGACGATGGTCCAGTGCAGGGGCAGCTCGGGCAGGGCCAGCAGGCGCACGAGCAGCCCGCCGCCGGCCAGGAGCAGCGTGCCTCCGGCCTTGACGCCCTGGAAGGTCAGCGCCGCGTTGGGACCGCGCATTCCCGCTCGGACCAGGGCCAGCCGGGTCTGGTCCACCCGTTCCTCTTCCTTGGGGCCGAGCTTGCGGCCCAGGGAGGCCAGCAGTCCGGCGGCGTCGCGCAGGGGATTGGAGCGCTGGTCCGCGTCCTGGAGCGCGCCGCCGGGCCGGGCCGCGCCCAGTCTGCGGCGCAGCTCTCCGGCCCGGCCGGACCGGAGCGCGGAGAGCGCGCCCGAAGCGAGCAGGAAGACCGAGAGCGCGCCCAGGGCCACGATGACCATCGGAAGAAATTGCTGCTGCATCGTCGCCCTCCTAGACCTTGATCCGGATCATGCGCCGGATGATCAGTGAACCGAGAAGCATGCTCCCCAGCGCGCCCTGGATCAGCCGCTTGCCCACTTCCGTGGTGAAGAGCGTGGTCATGTATTCCGGGTTGAGCAGGTAGAGCACCCCGGTGACGATGAAGGGCAGGGCGATGAGGATGTAGGCGGAGATGCGGCCTTCCGCCGAGAGCACGCGCACCCGGCCCAGCAGCTTGAAGCGCTCGCGCACCAGCCCGGCGATGCCGCCGATGATCTCGGCGAGGTTGCCGCCGGTCTCGCGCTGCACGTTCACCGAGACCACGAAGAACTTGAGGTCGTCGCAGTCCACGCGGGCCAGCAGGTTGAGCATGGCCTGCTCCACGGCCACCCCGAAATTGATCTCGTCCATGGTCGTGCGGAATTCCTCGCCGATGGGATCCTCGAACTCGTCCGCCACCATGCGCAGGCCGCCGGAAAAGGTGTTGCCCGCCTTCATGGCGCGGGCCACGAGGTCCAGCGCGTCGGGAAGCTGCTCCTGGAAGCGGGCCATGCGCTTGGCCTTGCGCCGCTTGAGCCAGGCGAACGGTGCAAAGGCCGCGCCGAGGCCGAGGAGCAGGAAGAGCGGCCCGGCGGAAAGCACCAGGGAGACGTAGAGCGCGCAGACCCCGATGAGCAGGGAGAGCAGGATGTACATGCCCGGATTGCCGGGGGCCCGGCCCTGGCGGATCAGCTCGCCCACGTTGCGGGCCCAGCGGGTCCGCTCCAGCGCGCGGTTGAGCAGGGGCACCTCGCTCATGGATTCGCGCCGCACGATGTCCACGGGCTGGGCGTCGGGCAGGGCCATGGCCAGGGCGTCGAGCCGCTCGCGCACGGCGCGCCCGGAGCGGTCGGACATGCGCCGCACGAGCACGATGGCGGCCAGCGCCAGCAGGAAGACCAGCGCGCCGCCCACGGCGGCCAGGAGTTCCGGCGTGAGATGTGCCAGGACGTTTCCGGTTTCGGTGCCGTTCATGCCTTCCTCCTTGTCGCTCGCGTCCGCCGGGGCCGGAAGGCCCCTAAAACGCCGCCCCTGCCGTGAACATGTTCTGGTCCAGCCGGATGCCCTTGGCTTCCAGGGTCTTGGAAAACGCGGGACGGATGCCAGCGGCGCGGAACCCGCCCTGGACCTTGCCGTCCGGCCCCACGCCGGTCTGGGTGTAGTTGAAGATGTCCTGGATGGTGATCATGTCCCCTTCCATGCCCGTGATTTCCGTGAAATGCGTGACCTTGCGGCTGCCGTCCATGAGCCGCGAGGCCTGGATGATCACGTCCACCGCCGAGGAGATGTAGCGGCGCAGGGAAACGTCCGCGATCTTCAGCCCGGCCATGGAGACCATGGTTTCCAGGCGCATCAGGCAGTCGCGCGGGGTGTTGGCGTGGATGGTGGTCAGGGAGCCGTCGTGGCCCGTGTTCATGGCCTGGAGCATGTCCAGGGCCTCGGCAGAGCGGACCTCGCCCACGATGATCCTGTCCGGGCGCATGCGCAGGCAGTTCTTGACCAGCTCGCGCTGGCTGACCTCGCCCCGGCCCTCGATGTTGGCGGGCCGCGTTTCCAGCCGGACCACGTGGTCCTGCTTGAGTTGCAGCTCGGCCGCGTCCTCGATGGTCACGATGCGCTCGTCCTCGGGGATGAACCGCGAGAGGCAGTTCAGCAGGGTGGTCTTGCCCGAGCCCGTGCCGCCGGAGATGATCACGTTCAGCCGGGCGCGCACCGCGCCTTCCATGAGCGTGGCGATCTGCGGGGTCAGGGAGCCGAAGGCGATCAGGTCGCCGACCTCGAGGGGATCCTTGGAAAACTTGCGGATGGACAGGGACGGACCGTCGATGGCCAGGGGGGGGATGATGGCGTTGACGCGGGAGCCGTCCTCCAGGCGGGCGTCCACCATGGGCGAGGATTCGTCGATGCGTCGGCCCACGCGGGAAACGATGCGGTCGATGATCTTCTTCAGGTGGGCGTTGTCCTTGAACCTTGCGCGCGTGCGCTGGAGCTTGCCGCCGCGCTCCACGTAGATCATCCGGTAGGAGTTGACCAGGATGTCGTTGACCGTGGGATCCTTGATGAACGGTTCCAGCGGCCCCAGGCCCAGCACCTCGTCCTGGATCTCGGTGATCAGCAGTTCGCGCTCGGCCCGGTTCAGGGGTGCGTTCTTGAAGTCCTCGCCGAGCACGCTCTGGGAAAGGCGGCTGACTTCGGCCCGGACCTCGGCGCTGGAAAGGCTTTCCAGCAGGGAAAGGTCGAGCACGTCGATGAGCCGCGAGTGCAGCTGGGTCTTGATCTCGTAATACTGGTCGGACTGGCCGTCCGCGTCGGCCTCGCGCAGGGCCTCGGCCATGCGCCGGGCCGGGGTGGGCCGTGCGGCCGGGGCGGGTGCGCCCGCGCCTTCCTGGGGGCGGGGCCTGGGCTGTCCTTGCAGCAGGCTGCGGCTGAGTCGGGCGGCCAGGCTCATGACGCCTCCAGCCCGGCGGAGAGCGCGTGGGCGTCGCGCTGCTTGCGCCGCAGAAATCCGAAGAGCGGCTTGCCCGCTCCGGAAGCGGTCCGGGCTTCGCGTCCGGAAATGTTCCGGGCCAGGCGGTCCACGGCGCGGGAAAGGGGCGACTTGGGCGCGGCCTCGGCCAGGGAGCGGCCCTGGTTCATGGCCGAGAGCACGGCGCGGTAGTCTTCGGGCAGGGAGGCGTGGATGCGCTTCTGGAGGATTTCTTCCATGTCCTGCGCGCCGATGTCGCCGTCCTTGAGCTGCCGGGAGGCCACGATGCGGATCTTGTCCTCCTGGCCGCCGCTGCGCCGCAGCCCCTCGAGCACGCGCTTGGCGTGGGCCAGGCAGGGCAGGCTCGGATTCATGACCAGCAGAACCTGGTCCGAGGCGTCCACGTCGCGCAGGCCGTAGCCCTCCAGGCCCGCCTCGCCGTCCACCACGATCTGGTCGAAATTCCTGCGCAGCTCGGAAATGATCCGGAACACGGTTTCGCCGAGGTCCGCGCCGGGCAGGGCGTCGCCGGGGGAGGCCAGCACGGCCAGCCCGGAGGAATGGCGGGCCAGCAGGCTTTCGAGGTAGGTGGCGTCCAGGCGGTCGAGATTTTCGGCGGCCTCGCCCCAGGTGTAGGCGTATTCGAGGTCGAGGAAGAGCGGGGTTTCGCCCAGGGGCCGCCGCAGGTCCAGGAGCGCGGTGCGCTCGCCCCGCGCCTGGAGCGCGCAGGCCAGGTTTACGGCCAGGGTGGTGGCCCCGGTTCCGGCCTTGGCTCCGGCCACGAGCGTGACCTTGCCGCTGGCCGGGGCCGAGCCGCTTTCCGGACCGCGCCGCCGCTCGGCGAACCGGGCCAGGGCGCGTCCCAGCTCCTTGGGCGGCACAGGCAGGGGCAGAAATTCATGGATGCCCGCGCGCATGGCCTGGATCAGGAATTCCGGCGAGGGCTCGGCGCAGGTCAGGAAGACCTCGCCCCGCGTCTGCGAGGCCAGGGCGCGGCTGAGGCGCGGAAAGTCCTGCTCGGTGCGCGGGTCCACCTCGTAGACGAGAATGTCCGAAGGCTCGCCCCGTGCCTGGAGGCTGACTCCCTTTGCGGCGCGGATGGTCTTTTCCAGCCCCTGGCGCGCGGTCTCGTCGCGGACCGCGAGCGCGATGCGGATTTCGTCGTGCATGGTTCCCCCCCGAAGTGATTCTCGTTTTCCGCCCTTGCTGGTCCCACCCGGCTAGGCGTTCGTTTCCATGGTCAGCCCTGTTTCCAGCGCTCCCAGCTCCCCGGCCAGGCTTGATGTGCGGCCCCGCGCGGGCGAGGGTTGCAGGCTGCCGAAGACGACCAGCGCCAGGATGAAGAGCATGATCAGCAGTTCCAGGCCGTGGCTTTCTTCCCGCTTTCTCTCGTGGATGACTTCCGCGTTCACTTCTTTCCTCCCACGTTGAAGAGGCTCTGGAGGTTCACCGCCTTGACCTCGCGAGCCGGTTGGGGCGCTTCCTGGTAGTTCTTCATGGCCGTGGCGGCCCACTTGCCGTCCAGCCCCTCCACCGGGGCGTCGCCGCCCGCCAGGGGGTCCAGGGTCTGCGCGGCCAGGGCCGTGCGCGTGGAGTCGCCGAACCCGACTCCGGACCGGTGTTCCGAGGCGCAGCCCGCGAGCAGGGGCGCGGCGGCCAGGATCGCCGCGAGAACGGCGAGGAGTGCGGTGCGGATATTCATGCTGATTCTCCTTGTTCCTGCGTGGCCTCGCCTCAGTTGGGCATGGAGTGTCCGAACTCGCCGTCGAATCCGGTGCTCTCGTCCGGCACGGGCGGGGCCGCGCGCTGCGCGCCGCTGTCGGCGGAGAGGCCGTCCGTCATGCCGAAGAGGAAGAATTCCATCTCGCTGGGATCGTTGAAGCCGTCCGTGGGCAGGCTCTGGGAGGCCCTGTCCAGGGGCTTGGCCAGGTGCGGCGTGACCAGGATGACCAGCTCGCTCTGTTCCTTGAGATAGTCGCTGGAGCGGAAGAGCATGCCGAGCACGGGCAGTTCGCCCAGGCCGGGCACCTTGTGCACGTTCTCGCGCAGGTTGTCCTTGAGCAGTCCGGCCACGGCAAAGGTCTGGCCGTCGGCCAGCTCGATGGTGGTGGAGGCGCGGCGCGTGGTCAGGGCGGGCACGTTGATGGATTCGATGGTCACGCCGTGGTCCGGGTCCAGCTCCGAGACTTCCGGGCTGACCACGAGGTTGATCTTGCCGTTGCCGAGCACCGTGGGCGTGAACTCCAGCCAGACGCCGAAAGGCTTGTATTCGATGGCCAGGGTGCCCAGGCCCGAGGGCACGGGCACGGGAATCTCGCCGCCCGCGAGGAAGTTGGCGGTTTCCCCGCTCAGGCAGACCAGATTCGGCTCGGCCAGGATCTTGGCCAGGCCGTTGGTCTTCAGGGCGTCCAGGAAGAGGTCGAACCCGGTGGTTCCGGCGATGGACCCGGAAATCCAGCCGGAGACGTTTTCGCCGAAGGTGGTCACGCCGTTGCTCAGACCCGTGAGGTTGTTCAGCAGGCTGTAGGTCACGTTCTTGCCGTCGGTGAAATGAAAGTTGAAGCCGAGCCGCCGGGTCACGGAGCGGTTCATCTCCGCGATGCGGACTTCGAGCATGACCTGATGCACGCCGCCCACCTGGAGCAGGTTGACGACCTTTTCCGGGGCGTAGTTCTCGGCCAGGGCCAGGGCCGTGGAAAGATTCGCCGTGCTGGAGACCGTGCCCGAAAGGGTCACGCTCCCGCCCGTGGGCATGACCTGGATGTCGGGCTCGCCCGGCAGCACCTGATGGAGCATGCGCTTGATCTCGGTCACGTCAGCGGTCACGGCCAGGTCGTAGACGCGCATGATCCGGTCGCCCGCGCCCCAGAGGGTCAGGGTGGTCGTGCCCGGCGTCTTGCCGGAAATGTAGACCTGGCGGGGGGAGACCACGATCACGTCGGCCTGTTCCGGCGCGGCCAGGGAGACGCGGGTCACGTCCGCTTCCGGACGCAGGATCACGGACTTGCCCGTGTGCAGCTCCAGGGACATGGGCCGTTCCATCACGGCCGCGCCCGTTTCCGCCGGAGCGGCGAAGGCGCTGGCCGTCCAGACGGGAACCGAGCAAAGGGCCAGCAGCGCCAGCATGGCCAGCAGGGCCGAGACGGGCAGCAGGGCCAGGAGCGGCGCGGCGCCGGAAAGACCGGAAGCGGCGCGGCCGCTTGGCTTGGGCAGGGATATGCGTGCGGCGGAAGATGGCATGGAGGCCTCCTAGAAGCTCACCTTGGAGCGTTCGCCGCCGGAGATGATCTCCACGCTGCGCGCGGCGGGCGCGGCGGCGCGCCGGGTCTTGGCGGTCGGTCTCTGGGCCGGGCGCAGCGCGGCCAGCGCCTTGTCCACGTCCACCCCCTCGGTGAGCACCGAGGCGTCGTCCGTCTCGTTGCGCAGGGCGAAGTGCAGGGAGCCCTGGCTCGCGGCGAGGGCCAGGCGTTCGCTTTCCTCCGGGCTCACTTCCAGGGTGTAGGTGTCCACGGAAGAGGGCTCGCCGCCTTCGGGCGGAGCCTCGAATTCCACGCCCGTGGCCAGCACGAGCACGTTTTCGAGCACGAGCTTGGTCGTGGGCTGGCTGGCGCGTTCCCCGGCCATGAGCGTCGCCAGCACGTCCACCCTGTCGCCGGGACGGACGAATCCGGCCAGGCCCATGACCTGGTTGCCCTTGACGGCCATGGCCCGGTGTCCGGGAGCGATCATGGCGCTGACTCCGCCGGTGCGCACGTCCTTGGGCGCGAGGCGCAGTTCGGTCACGGGGTCGTTGGCGGCCAGGGGCGAGGAGAGCACGCGGCCCTCCAACTCGGCCTTTTCCGTGAAGGACTTGGCCGGAAGGCTCTGGGGCAGGAAGGGGGCGGTGGTCAGCGACTCGGCCGTGAGCTTGGTGCCGCGCGGCAGGTCGCGGGCCGCCACGACCACGTCCACGGTCCGGGGCCTCGCGGCCTGGACCTCGTTTCGGGGCGCGGCCTCGCGCATCCAGTTGTAGAGCAGCAGTCCGGTGACTCCGGCCAGCACCAGGGCCAGCGCGATCTGGAGCAGGGTCTTGGCGGCGCGGCTCATCATGGTTCCCCTTTGCCTAGAAGGATCCGGCCACAAGGCCGGTCAGGTGTTGGATCTGCCCGGTGGCGCGGAGCATGGCCGCTCCGGTTCCGGCGGCGATGGCCAGCCCGTAGCAGAGCCGGGGCAGGGTCTCGCCGCCGCGCACAGGGGCGTATTCGGCCTTGCGGCTGGCCAGCAGCAGCCAGAGCGCGGCCCAGAAATTTCGCAGGATGCGGCCGAGCATGGGCCGGTGGCGCAGGAGCAGCACGGCCAGGGCGTAGACCCCGCCGGCAAGGCTCGAATACAGGAAGGCGTCCACCGTCACCTGCCAGCCGAGACAGGCGCCCACGGCGGCCAGGAGCTTCACGTCGCCGCCGCCCATGACCCCGAAGAGGTAGGGCGGGAGCATCAGCGCGAGACCGACGCCCATGCCCGCCAGGGCGAAGAGCACGCCGCCCGCGCCGCTTTGCGGCCCGAAGACGAAGCCGCCGAGGCCGTGGAAGAGAATCCCGAAAAGGGCGGTGCTCAGGGTCAGGCTGTTGGGAATGCGCTGCTCGCGAAGGTCCGTGAACACGGCCAGGCCGAGCGAGGCCAGAAGAAATACGGCGATGTATGGATGCATGGTCCCCCCGGAAGTCGGATTGGCGCGCCGGTCCCCGGCTCCCATCCTCCCCAGGAGGAGCGAGGCAAGGGCCCGCCCGAGTGCGGGTCGGACGGGCCCTTCCGGTGCTTGCTTTCTCGCGTCGGCCTAGCTGGAGCTGCCGGCTCCGGCCATGTCGTCCGCAACGCCCTGGAAGGTGTCGCGCACGCTGGTGCCCAGGGCGGTGACCGCGCCCACGATGAAGGCCGCGATCAGGGCGGCGATCAGGCCATACTCAAGGGCGGTGGCGCCCTGCTCGTCCTTCACCAGGTTCATGATACGGTTCAACATGGTTCTCTCCTCCAAGTTTTGATTTCTTTTCGCGTTGGCGAAATGCTCATCAGTCTTGCCTCTCCTTGAGCAACCCGCGTGCCAAAGCCGAGCGGACAAGGAGAGATTTTCATTAATGATAGTGATGACAGGGCCTTGGAGATGCCGATGCATTGCTTCGGCCTTTTTGAGAGACGCGGCTGCGCTCCTGCGCAATCCACGATTCGTGGGGCGGGCTGGTTTGTGATTGGCCGGGAAAGCTGTTTTGGGTGTGATGTCAGTAGGATACGTCGATCCACAAAAAATGGATCGCATTCAGGGGCCGGGTCGGCTGGGGGGGCATGGACGCGAACGCGCGCGGCCGCCTGCGCGGGGCTGGATGCCCCGTGGCGCGGATGTCCTTCTCAGGCAAGGTGTTGGGGGCTAGTCGTCGAGGCTGGCCGGATCGATGCCGTGCTTCTGGAGCTTGTTCCAGAGGTTCTTGGGCGTGACGCCCAGGCGCTTGGCCGCTTCGGTCTGCACCCCGCCGGAGTGGCGCAGGGCGCTGACGATCAGGTCGCGTTCGTATTCGAGCAGCGCGTCCTTGAGCTGCACCGATCCTTCGGGCGGGACGCCGATGGGCGGGCTTTCGGCCTGGGCCGCGGCAGCCGCGTCCGCAGGGGAGCGCTGCAAGGCCATGTTCACGTCCTCGTCCGTGATCACCCCGCCCCGGCAGAAGATGGCGGCCCGTTCCAGGGTATTGGCCAGCTGGCGCACGTTGCCGGGCCAGTGGTAGCCGAACATGATCCGGGTTCCGCTTTTGGAGACACCGCGGATGTCCGTGCCCAGCTTGCGGTTGATGCCGGCGAGGAAGTGCTCGCAGAGCAGGGGGATGTCCTCCATGCGCTCGCGCAGGGCGGGCAGGGGGATGGCGGCCACGTTCAGGCGGTAGAAGAGATCGGAGCGGAACTGCTTTTCCTGCACGCGTTCGGCCAGATCCTGGTTGGTGGCGGCGATGATGCGCACGTCGAAGGACACGGGCTTGGCTCCGCCCAGCCGCTCGACCTGCTTCTGCTCCACGGCGCGCAGGAGCTTGGGTTGCAGATGCAGGGGCATGTCCCCGATTTCGTCCAGCAGGATGGTGCCGCCCTGAGCCAGCTCGAACTTGCCCTTCTTGGCCGCGGCCGCGCCGGTGAACGCGCCCTTCTCGTGGCCGAAGAGCTCGGATTCGAGCAGGTTTTCCGGAATGGCCGCGCAGTTGAGCTTGATGAACGGCCCGGCGGCGCGCTCGGAAAGGGCGTGGATCGTGTCCGAGATCAGCTCCTTGCCCGTGCCGGTTTCCCCGGTCACGAGCACGTTGGCGTCCAGCGGCGCGACCCGTTCGATGAGTTCCACCACGCGGCGCATGGCCGCGCTCTGGCCGATGATCCGTTCGGAAGGGCCTCGGCTGCCGAGGGAGCGGCGCAGTTCCTGGACTTCATGCTGGAGGCGGCGCTTTTCCAGGGCGCGGCGGATGACCACTTCCATCTCGCCCAGGCTGAAGGGCTTGGTGAAATAGTCGTAGGCTCCGTGCTGGAGCGCCTCCACGGCGCAGTCGCGCGAGGCGTGGGCGGTCATGATGATGATGTCCACGAGCGGGTCGGCGCGGTGCAGGTGTTCCAGGGCCTCGATGCCGTCCATGCCGGGCAGGCGCACGTCGTGCAGGACGATGTCGAACCCGCCCTCGGCCACGAACCGGATGCCGGTCTCGGCGTCGCCCGCCTCGCCCACCTCCCAGCCCCTGGCTTCCAGGGCCTCGCGCAGCATGCCCCGAAACGCGGCGTCGTCGTCCACTACGAGAATTCGTTCCGCCATGTGTCCCCTCGTGTCTCCATCCTATACTAATCGATCAGAACAATCCACGTTTTGTGGATCAGCGGTCTTCATCAATAGCCGGCGCGGATTCGGCCCGGTGTCGGAGAAATATGAATACTGCTTCGTTTCAGCAGGTTGCGCTTCGAAGAGACAGGGCGACCCCCGCTGGCATGGCTGTTGCTATCTACTAAATGCACGAGGGGTGCGGCGCAAACGCCGCCCGAACGGAACAACCGAGAGGAATGAAGATGCGGAACCTGAACAGAGGCGGACGAAGCCGCGAAAAGAACAAGAGCCAGCGCGGCGCCGCAGCGGTGGAAGCGGGATTTCTGCTTCCCCTGGTTCTCTTCGTCATGCTGGGCCTGATGGATCTCGGGCGCTATCTCTGGGTGCAGGACGTGGTCCGCGAGGCCGCATCGCAGGGATTGCGCATGGCCGTGCTGCACGAGCCGGACGAGGCCGCCGTCGAAGACGCGGCCATCCGCGAGGTCCGCAAGGGCGGCCTGCGCCTGGACCCGTCCGTGGCCGTGGGGCCGCGCCAGCCCGGCAATTTCACCAATGTCCAAGTCAGCGTTCCTTTCTCTTTTCTCTTTCTTCCCGACCTTGGCGAAACCGACTCCTGGGCCGTCAGCGCTTCGGCCGAGGGCATTTGCGAGCGATAGGAGGGAAGATGCGCAGAGAACGATTTGCGGACAAGGCTCCCCAGCGGGGCATGGTCACATTGGAAGTGGCCGTCATGTTGTGCTTTTTCCTTTTGCCGTTCGTCTTCGGCGTGATCGACGCTTCGCGCTACCTCGCCGTGGGCGGGGCCGTGACCCGCGCGGCGCGCGAGGGAGCTGTCTGGGCCGCGCGCGGGCGCGATCCGAGCGAGGCCGTGTTCGCCTCGCTGCGTTCCGCAGGTTTGGACGAATCCCGGGCCAGCGTGACCTTCGTGGGGCAGGACGAGGAATCCGGCGGGCACGTCCGCGTGCAGGTGGGGTTCGACCTTTCCGGCTACACCGCGCTGCCCTGGGACAGCGTGCTGCCCTCCCTGGCCGAGGCTTCCGTGGAGGTGCGCCATGAGTAGCGGATATCGGCGCATCCGGACCCGGCTCTCCCGGCTTCCCGCGGACGAAGGCGGCGTGGTCAGCATGCTCTACGGCCTGCTCGTGGTCGTGCTCTTCGGGTTCGCCGCCTTTGCCGTGGACACCTCCTACATGCATCTCAAGCGGACCCGGCTGCAAAACGCGGCGGACGCCGCTGTTCTTGCCGGGGCTTCGGGCCTGCTGGCCTACGGCGACGACCTGGACCTGGTCCGGGCGGACATGCTCGACTACGCCCGCGCCAACCTCGCCGCGTCCGACGATCCTGAGAACGCGGTGCGCGAGAGCGACGTGATTTTTTTGCGGGACGGCGTGCCCGACACGGAGCATCCCAACCAGGTGGAAATCACCATCCGGCGCGCTTTGGATCGCGGCAACGCGCTGGCCCTGAATTTCGGCCCGGTGATCGGGGTGGACAGCGCGGACCTGTCGGCCACGGCACGGGCCGGGCTGGCCGGAGCCTGCGGCAGCAAGTGCGCGAAGCCCTTCATCGTGCCCGCCAAGTTCGAGTGGGACGACTATGCGGATGATGACCCCAAGGTGCGCGGCAACGGCAGCCTCGACGTGGGCAGCGCCGCCGAGATGGCCTCCGTCGTGACCCTGGGCTGGGCCGATGCGGACAAGGGCGCGCGGATTCTGCTCAAGCCGGGCGATCCGGCGGACGCCGTGGTTCCAGGCCAATACAATCTCATCGACCTGCCGCCCGTCAACAAGGGAGTGCCCGTGCCCGGCGGGGCCATGCTCCGGGAGAACATCCTGGGCTGCGACGGAAGCAATTCCGAGGCCGTGGTCGAGCCGGGCGACGAGGTCCAGCTCGAACCGGGAAACACGACCGGCCCGGTCAAGCAGGGCATCCGGGAACTCATCGGCCTGGACGCGAACGCGTATTGGGACGACGCCACGCAGTCGGTCAAGGGCAGCGAGCACGCCGACCCCATGGCCAGCCCTCGTGTGGCCGTGGTGGCCTTCTACGATCCTCGTTTCCCGCCGGTTTCCGGACGGGTCACGCAGCGCGTCTTCCAGGTCGGCGCGGTGTTCATCGAGAACATCGACGGGCAGGGCACGGTGACGGCCCGGTTTATGGAAGCGTTGGCCCGTTCCCCCGAACAGGGGGACGGAGCATGCGGCGATTATTTTCTATTCCTGCCCCGGCTGCTGCTGGATTCCGGCAGGAGCGGATGAACCCGGCGAACGGACGGCGCGGCGGAGGAACGAACATGGCATCTGGAAACGGAGAACGCGGCCTGGCCGCGATGGAACTGGCCCTGGCCCTGCCCCTGATCCTGGCGCTGCTGCTGATGCTGGTGGAGGGCGCGGGAGCCATGCACACCTATTCGGTGATCAGCGACGCGAGCCGGGAGGGCGCGCGGCTTGTGCTCCGGGCCGGGGACACGTCGGGAGTGGGCGCGCTGGTGGACAGCGTGGCCGCGCAATTGCCCGGAGACGACCTGCAAACCACAGTGGTCTTGGACGGCGGGGGGCAGTCCGTGACCGTCGAGGTATCCTATGCATACGAACCTTTCTTCGGCGTCGGCAGCGGCCTTCTCGGCCTGCTCTGGGACGTCGCCCCGATCCTGCGCGCCCGCACGACCATGCCGCTGCCGTAGGGCGCGCGGCCAGTCCGGCGCGGTCAACATCGTGCTGGCCGTGCTCATTCCCGTGCTGCTCGGCGCGGTGGGGCTGGCCGTGGACGCCGGTAACCTGTACGTCGCCCACTCGCGCCTCCAGAACGCGGTGGACGCCGCGGCCCTGGCCGGTGCGCTGGAGCTGCCCTACGATCCGGACGTGGACAAGGGCATCGTTCAGGGTGCGGCTTCGTCCATGCTCGTAAAGAACTATGAGGACGCGGCCATCCTTTCCCTGGCTCCCGGCGGCGAGGTCCGCAGCGTCTGCGTGCGGGCCGGGGCCGAGGTTCCGACCCTGCTCATGGGGGCGCTGGGCATCGGCTCCAGCCATATCGAGGCCCAGGCCTGCGCGGGGTTCAACCATCTCGAGGTGGTCTTCGCCATCGACAATTCCGGCTCCATGAAGGGCGCGCCCCTGGAGCAGACGCGCATGGCCTGCAACGACCTCGTGGACCTGATCCTGCCGGACAACGCCTCCCCGGACACGCGGGTGGGACTGGTGCCCTTCCGGGGCAAGGTCCGCATCCCGGCCGGGGTGGACGGGCTGCCCGCGGGCTGCCGCAACGCGGACGGCTCCCTGAACGAGGGCCTGCGCGAGGAGTTCATGCCGCTCTACTGGGCGCTGCCGTACTACACCCGGCGCAACGTCAGCCTGGAGACGTGCGACTCCATCCCCGTGACCCACGCCCTGACCTCGGACAAGGGCTCCATCCTCTCGGCCATCGGCGAAATGGACGGCTACGGGGACGCGTCGGGAACGGTCATTTCCGAAGGCGTCAAGTGGGGCCGCGAGGTGCTCACGCCGGAGGCCCCCTTCACCGAGGGCAAGGACGAGGAGCGCATCCGCAAGATCCTGATCCTGCTCACGGACGGGGACACCGAGGACGGCGAGTGCGGCGGTCCGTACAGCATCGGCTACCGGCCCAACAACTACTGGACCAACGCCTATTACGGCATGGGCGAGACGGACTGCCACTGCGAGGACGGCGGAGGGCTGAACAGGGCCATGCTCGACGAGGCCCGAAAGGCCAAGGACGCGGGCGTGGAGATCTTCACGATCCGGTTCGGCTCTTCCGACGCCGAGGACGTGCGGCTCATGAAGGAGATCGCGTCCAGCAAGCCGGGCACCGACGATCACTATTTCGATGCGCCCTCGGCCTACGACATCGGCGACGTCTTCAAGCAGATCGGCAGGCAGCTCGGCTGGCGGCTGCTCAACTAGGAGGAAGCCATGCGAGGCGGAAACGGAACGACGCGCGGCATGACGGCGGTGGAATTCGCCATGATCTTTCCGCTGCTGGTGGTGCTCGTGCTGGGCCTGCTGGAGGCGGGCAACATGCTCTCGGACTGGCTCACGGTGCGCAAGGCCGCCGAGGCCGGGGCGCGCTTCGCCTCCACGGGGCAGGGCGACGAGGAGGGCCTGCGCCTGGCCCTCATCCGCGCGGAGGTCGGGCGGGTCATGTCCCGGCTGCCGGGCGGCGCGGACGAGGTGCAGGTGGTCAGCTGGCCGACCACGGCGGCGAGCGGGGCCGGCACGGAAAACGACGCGGGCTGCCCCTGCGGCCTGGTGGAGGTCCGCGTGGACTACGCCTATCGGCCGCTGACGCCGTTCCTGGAGGGCGTGATCGGGGAGACGCTGCTGCTGACCGGAACGGACCGCAAGGTCAACGAACCCTGGCAACGCTGCGAGTGACAAGAACCTCTCTTCTCGTCTAGGCAAGACGTTCGAAACCGGGTATACGCAATGTCGAATGCCCGAAACGACGAAACTCGCCGCCAAGAATGACGAAAGAGATAAAACAGAATAGCCGCGACGGGCGGCGACCCCTCAAGCGCCTTTGGATCGCGGTGACAGCCAGCCTCGCGCTCGTGGCCTGCCTGTATCTGCTGCTCTTCGCTTTTCTCGCCGAGCGCCAGCACGAGGAAATGGTCCGGGACCGCAGCGAGGCCCTCCGCCAGATCGTCAGCGTGGCCCGAGGCGCGCTCGATCCCGTGCTGCGCGACCTGCAGGACGGCAAGCTGGACAAGGACCAGGCCTTGGACAGGGTCTCGGAAATGCTCTGGGACATGCGCTACCCGGACTCCGGCTTCAACAACTATCTCTTCCTGATGACCGACAACGGCGTGCCCCTGGTGGACCCTGTCCAGCCGGACCTCGTCGGGGTCAGCCAATGGGACGCCCGCGACCCCGGCGGAGTGTATTACATCCGCGAACTGGCCAGGGCCGCGGCGGGGAACCCCAAAGGCGCCCTGGTTTCCTATTTCAACCGCCGCCCCGGAACCTCGCTTCCGCCGGAACCCAAGATATCCTTTGTCCTGCCGCTGCCGGAGCTGGACTGCTTCATGGGCACCGGGGCCTACGTCTCGGACCTGGAAAGCGAGGCCCGGCAGGATTCCCTGCGCACGGGGCTGCTCGTGGGCGTGCTGTTCGTGCTCGGTTTCGTGCCGCTGGTGCTGCCGCTGCGCGAGGCCGCCCTGCGCAACGTGGCCCTGGCCCGCGAGATTGCCGAGCACGAGCGCACCGAGCGTTCCCTGCGCCACGCCGAATCCCGCTCCCGGATGATTTCGTCGCGGCCCGGACAGATCGTCTACGACATGGACGTGCTCGGCGGGGATACGATCTGGACGGGAGACGCCGAGGGCGTGTCCGGGCATACCCTGGAAGAATACGGCGAGTCCGGGTTTCTGGCCGGGAACATTCATCCCGACGAACGCGACGAGGTGCAGGCGAGCTGGCGGGAGGCCGTCCGCGAGAGCCGGGAATGGAGCGCCATGTACCGGCTGCAACGCAAGGAAGGCGGGTACGTCTACGTGGAGGATCACGCCGGGTTCCTGGCCTCCGAGTCGGAGGGCGCGCCCGTTCGGATGATCGGCAGCCTGCGCAACGTGGACGCGCTGGTGCGAGCGGGCGAGGAGGTCCGGCGCAGCGAGGCCAAGTACCGCGCCCTGGCCGAAAACTTCCCCAACGGCGCGGTGCTGCTGTATGACGAGGGGCTGCGCTTCCTGCTGGCGGACGGCGCCGGGCTCAAGAGCGTGGGCTTCTCGGACGGGGGCATGGTCGGCCGCACTCCGGCCGAGGTCTTTCCCCCTTCCGTGGCGCGAACCGCGGAGCAGCATTTCCGCAAGGCGCTGCGGGGCGAGGAACATGTCTTCGAGATGACCTACGCGGGCCGGATATTCAAGCTGCACGCCCTGCCCGTGCGCGGCGGCCATTCCGAAGGGGGCGGCGCGGCCGAGGGCATGGCCGTCATCCAGGACGTGACCGCCAACAAGCTGGCGGAAAAGGCGCTCTCCGAAAGCGAACGCCGCCTTTCCACGCTGATCATGAACATGCCCGGCATGGTCTACCGCAGCGCGTTCCACTCGGACTGGACCCTGGAATTCGTCAGCCCCGGCTGCCGCGCCCTGACGGGCTACGGCCCGGAATCCCTGCTCTACAACCGGGCCAAGAGCTGGAGCGCGCTCGTGCATTCCGACGACCGCGAACGGCTCAAGCAGGAGATCGCCCGCGCCCTGGCCGAGGAGCGGCCCTTTGAGCTCGCCTACCGCATCGAAACCCAGTCCGGCGAGCTGAAGTGGGTCTGGGAGCGCGGCGTGGGCATCAGCATGGGCGACGGCGTGCCGGTCATCGAGGGCATCATTCTCGACGTCACGGACCGCAAGCTCGCCGAGGAAGGGCTGGCCCGTAGTCTGGCCTACGAAACCGTGTTGAACAGTTGCGCCACCTTGCTGCTCTCCTCCGCGCGCCAGCAGGACGCCCTGGACCGGATTCTTGCGGAGCTGCGCATCGCGGCCGTGGCCTGCCGGGCCTACGTGTTCGAAAATTTCGTCAATGAGGAAGGCAAGCTCTGCTACCGCCTGACCAACGAGTCCGTGGAGCCTGAGGTCAGCTGCCTGCGCGAGGTGGAGCGGCTCCAAAACGCCTGCTACGAGGATATCATCCCGCGCTGGCGCGAGGTCTTCGAGCACGGCGAGATCATCCAGGGCCATTTTGCCGATCTGCCGGAAGCCGAGCAGGAGCAGCTCGCGCGCTACGAAATCAAGTCCCTGCTCGTGCTGCCCCTTCGGGTCGAGGGCCAGTGGAGCGGGTTCATCGGCTTCGACGACACCCGGCGGGAACGCGGCTGGGGCGAGGCGGAGCGCCTGTTCCTGCGCACGGCCACGAACATGATCGGCGCCTACATGGAGCGCCGCCGGGCCGAGCAGCGCCTGCTCCAGGCCCACGGCGAACTGGACCAGATCTTCAACAGCACAGGGGACGGCATGGCCCTGATCGGGCTGGATGGAACCGTGCAGCGCATCAACCGCACCATGGCCGAGATGTTCGGCCTGGACTCGGTCTTCGCCCAGGGCCGCGCCTGCCGGGAGGTCATCCAGGACGACCGCTGCCAGCAGAATCTCTGCCCCCTGTCCCTGCTCGACGCGGGCATGGAGCGCACGGACCACGTCTTCTGCCAGCCCGACCCGGACGGCGGCTTGCGCCACTTCCGTTCCGTGACCACGCCCTTCCGCGACGTGAACGGCGCGGTGGTGGGCGTCGTCGTCTCCACCAGGGAGATCACCCAGCGCGTGCGGGCCCAGGAGGAATCCAAGGAGCGCGAGCGCCAGCTGATCCAGGCGGACAAGCTCGCGGCCCTGGGAACGCTTGTTTCCGGCGTGGCGCACGAGATCAACAACCCCAACGGAATCATCACCCTGAACGCGCCCACCCTGCGCGACATCTGGCGCGGCGCGCGGCCCATCCTGGAAGAACGCTACGACGAGCGCGGCGATTTTCTCCTCGGCGAGGTGGAATACAGCGTCATCCGCGACGAGGCGGACGCCCTTTTTGATCAGATCGTGGAGTCGGCCCGGCGCATCAAGCGCATCGTGGCCGAGCTGAAGGGTTTTGCACGCCAGGACGTGACCGGCCGGGACCAGATCGTGAACCTCAACGAGGTGGCCCGCGCCGCCGTGGGTCTCGTCGCCAACAAGATCAAGAAATGCACGAATCATTTCGAGGCGTTCTGGAGCGATGAGCCTGTTCGCGTCCTGGGCAATTTCCAGCGTCTGGAGCAGGTGCTCGTCAACGCCCTGATCAACGCCTGCGAAGCCCTGACCGAACCGGAACAGGCCGTGAACCTGCGCATCGGGCTCAGCCCGGACGGCAAGTCCGCGCAGGTCGCCGTGACGGACGAGGGCAGGGGCATGAGCCCGGAGGAGATCCGGCACGTGTTCGAGCCGTTCTTCACCACCAAGCGCGACAGCGGCGGCACGGGGCTCGGCCTGTCCGTTTCCCACGGCATCATCGTGGAGCACGGCGGCCGGATGTACTTCACCTCCGAGCCTTCCAAGGGCACGGTCTGCATCGTGGAACTGCCGCTTCTGCGCGAGGAGGCCGGGAAATGAACGCGAACTGGCCGCCGAGGCCCATCCTGATGGTGGACGACGAGGAGCCCTGGCTGGAGAGCCTGCGAGGAATCCTCAGCCTCGCGGGCATCCGCAACGTCATCACCTGCCGGGACAGCCGCGAGGTGCCGGAACTGCTGCTCCGCAACGATGCCAGCGTGCTGCTGCTCGACCTCTGCATGCCCCACGTCTCCGGGCAGGAGCTTTTGCGCGGGGTGGTCGCCGAGCACCCGGAGCTGCCCGTCATCGTGCTTTCCGGCCAGGACGAGCTGGAAACCGCGGTGCGCTGCATCAAGGACGGGGCCTATGAATATTTCCTCAAGAGCACGGAAAAGGAACGGCTGATCACCTCGGTGCGCCGCGCCGTGGAGTTGACCGACGTGCGCCGCGAGAACGCCAAGCTCAAGAACGCGTTTCTCGGCCGGGGGCCGGAACATCCGGAAGCCTTCGACGCCCTGGTCACCCGCGATCCCAAGATGCGCGCCCTGTTCGGCTATGCCGAGGCCGTGGCCGCCACGACCCTGCCCGTGCTGATCACCGGGGAAACCGGGACGGGCAAGGAACTCATGGCCCGCGCCGTGCACCGTCTCAGCGGGCGCAAGGGGCCGTTCGTGGCCGTGAACGCGGCCGGGCTGGACGACAACGTCTTTTCGGACACGCTCTTCGGCCACCGGCGGGGCGCGTTCACCGGGGCGGAGGAGCCGCGCGAGGGGCTGGTGGCCAAGGCCGCGGGGGGCACGCTCTTTCTCGACGAGATCGGCGACCTGGGGGCGCTCTCCCAGACCAAGCTCTTGCGCCTTCTTCAGGAGGGCGAATATTTCCCGCTCGGCTCGGACCGGGCCGAACGCTCTTCCGCGCGCGTCCTGGCCGCGACCATGGAGGATCCGGAAGCCCTGGAAACCCAGGGACGGCTGCGGCGCGACCTCTATTACCGCCTTTCCGGCCACCGCATCCACCTGCCGCCCCTGCGCGAGCGGCGCGGCGACGTTTCCGTGCTGCTGGAGTGTTTTGTGGAGCAGGCCGCCCAGGAGCTGGGCAAGACCCGCCCGCCCCTGCCGCCGGGACTGGCCGCTCGGCTGGAGAACCATCATTTTCCCGGCAACGTCCGCGAACTGCGCAGCATGGTCTGGGACGCGGTGGCCGGGTACACGTCCGGCTGGCTGGCGCTCCGGCCTTTCCAGACCCGCTCGGCCCTGGCTCCGGCAGCGGCCGTGTCCTCCTTCGGCGAGGCGCTGCGCGGGCTGGACCGCCTGCCGGAACAACGGGAAGCCTATGCGGCCCTGGCCGAGGAGGCCCTGCGCCGCACCGGGGGCAACCGGAGCGCCGCTGCGGACCTGCTCGGCATCTCCCGCCAGGCCCTTGCGCGCCATCTGAATAGAATTTCCTGAGCCTGAAACCGCCCCGGAGAGGGTGTTGCGAATCGCACCTTGCACCATCTCGCCCTCACGAATAATCATTGCTTTTCAAGCTGATCGGAACAATCTGAAAAGGGGTGTTGCGTTTTGGCACAGTCTCCGTCCGCCGGGCGGAAGCGCGCAACGCACCGCAGGATCCGCACTTTTCCATGCGGCGGCCCACGGCACGATTCTTCCATAAGAAAATGCGAGTGAGGCCGCTTTCAGGGGGGAATTCATGCAGCAGCACATCCTTTTGGCAGAAGACGACGCGGGCCTGCGGCTTTCCTTGACCTTCGTGCTCAAGAACAAGGGCTACCGGATCACTTCCTGCGTGGACGGGCGCGAGGCCTTGGAACAGCTGACACGGTTTCGCGAGGAAGGGGTGATCGTGGACGCGCTGATCACGGACATCCAGATGCCCGGCATGAACGGGATGGAGCTGATCCGCAGGCTCAAGACGGACGACCTGGAGCTGCCCGTCATCGTCATCACCGGGCACGGCGACAAGGAAATGCTCATCGAGCTGCTCCGGCTGGGCTGCGACGACTATCTTTCCAAGCCGTTTGAACCGGACGAGGTGCACGACAAGGTCGCCCAGGTGCTGGAGAAGAAGCGGGTCAGCGAGCGGCTGCGCGAGCGCGAGCAGAGCGACCTGCGCAAGGCGAACCTGCGGCTCGACCGCGAGGTGCAGGCCTACAGGCGCGACCTTCAGGATCTGCGCGGCGAGATGGCCCGCGCGGTGCGCACCTATACCGACCTCATGGACGTGGACAGGAGCGCCTTCAAGGTGCCCCTGGAATACCGCTCGCGCCCGTACCGCGACCTGGGCGGCGACTACATGGGCATCTGCGACACCTCCACGGGCTGCAACGTGCTCGTGGCCGACGTGGCCGGGCACGACCTGGCCGCCTCCTACCAGACCGTGCTCATCAAGAGCCAGTTCGACGAAAACTGCCGCCTGGGGCGCGACGGGGTGGAATTTTTCCGCACACTGAACCACGAACTCATCGTCAACGGCCGCGAAGAGCGCATGGTCACGGCCCAGGCCCTGAGCCTGGACCTGGAAGCGCGCACGGCCCGCGTGGTCTCCGCGGGGCATCCGCGCATGCTTCTGCGCCGCTCGGACAGAACTGCCTCCGAAAGCGTCCCCGCATCCGGTTCCGTGCTGGGGCTCATGGACGAGGTGGATTTCGGCGTGGTCGATCTGGAGATCCATTCGGGCGACAGGTTTTATCTCTACACGGACGGCCTGCTCAACGCGCACAGCGTGGACGGCCCCACGGGCGACCGCCGGGTGCTCGGCGAGCGCGGCTTGCTGCGCGCCCTGGATATCTTTTCGGACCTGCCGCTCAGCGAGCAGGTCCAGAGCGTCTGGCGCTTCGCGCGCAGCTTCTGCCGCTACCGCCAGTCCGACGACATGCTTTTATTGGGCATTCAGGTGCCCTAGGGTATAAGGGGAACGAGAGGGATTGAATGGGATCGGTCTCAGGGGGGCATGGATCGTCAATCGTCCAACGGAGGGAAGGTCATGGGTATGAAGATGCGTCTCAAGGTGCGGGGCAAGCTGCTCCTGCCCATAATCAGCGTGGTTTTCGTCGGCATCCTCGGCCTGTTGTCGTTCAGCTATCTGGAATCCTCAACGCTTCTCGAAACGCAGATTCGAGAGGGCATCATCCGTGAATCCGAGGCCGCCTCGCGGGCCATGGAGGAATGGGTCGACGGCCGCAAGATCGACCTCGTGAACTGGGCTCGCAACAGCGGCTACCACCGCCTCTTCGCGGGCGAGCCCGGCGGGTTTGAGGATTCCATGCGCACCCTGGCCGGGAAGATGGCCGATTTCTCTTATTTCGAGTCCGTGAACCTCATGGACCTTTCGGGCAGGGTGGTGGCTTCCGGCGACCCGGCCCGCCTGGGGCTCGACCTGTCCGACCGCGACTATTTCAAGAAGGCGGCCGCGGGCGAGGTCGCCAGTTCCAAGCCGCTCCTGAGCAAGGTTTCCGGCAACCCCGTCTTCGTCATCTCCGCCCCGGTCAAGGGACCGGACGGACGGGTCGAGGGCGTGCTCGCCGGAGTCTTCAAGATCGACCGCCTGACCAGCATCTTCATCGACGGGATCAAGATCGGCGACAACGGCTACGCCTACGTGCTCGACAGCGACGGCTCGGTCATCGGCCATCCGAACAAGGATTTCATCATGAAGCTGAACGTGGCCGACACCGATTTCGGCAAGGTCATGCTTCAGGAAAAGAACGGATACTACAAGTATTGGTTCGAGCAGCAGTCGCAGTGGAAGATGATGGGCTTCAACGAGGTTCCGGCCACGGGCTGGGTCGTGGCCGTGACCGCGCCCCTGACCGAGCTGCTCGCTCCGCTGGTGCGCGTGCGCAACCTGGCCATGGTGGGCGGCCTGGTCACGGTCGTGCTGGCCGGGCTGGTCATCTTCTTCTTCGTGGGCAAGGTGACCAGGGTCCTCGGCGACTCGGTGACGCATCTCAAGGAGCTGGCCGAAGGCAATGTGGACCGCGAGGTTCCGCGGGCGCATCTGGACGCCTATGACGAACTGGGCGACCTGGCGCGCGGCTTCCAGGCCATGGTCGAGACGCAGCGCGCGCGGGCGGAGATGGCCCAGGCCATCGCCGGGGGCGACCTGACCCGCAGGGTCAAGGTGGCCTCGGACAAGGACCGCCTGGGCAAGGCTCTGGAAAAGATGGTCGGGAGCCTGAACGACATTCTCGGACAGATCAACGCGGCGGCCGAGCAGGTCCGGGACGGTTCCGGACAGGTTTCGGAATCGAGCCAGGCCCTTTCCCAGGGCGCCACGGAGCAGGCTTCCTCCCTGGAGGAGATCACCAGCTCGGTGACGCAGATCAGCTCCCAGACGCGGACCAACGCGGAGAACGCCTCCCAGGCCAACCTGCTCGCCTCCCAGGCGCGCGACGCGGCCCGCGAGGGCGACCGCGAGATGCAGGAGATGGTCGGGGCCATGGAGGACATCAACCAGTCCAGCCAGGCCATCAGCAAGATCATCAAGGTCATCGACGAAATCGCCTTCCAGACCAACCTGCTGGCGCTGAACGCGGCGGTGGAGGCGGCCCGCGCGGGCAGCCACGGCAAGGGCTTCGCCGTGGTGGCCGAGGAGGTCCGCAACCTGGCCTCGCGCAGCGCCAAGGCCGCGCAGGAAACGGCCCAGCTCATCGAGGGCTCCGTGGCCAAGGTGGGCAAGGGCGGCGACATGGCCGGGCAGACCGCCGAATCCCTGCGCCAGATCGTGGAGAAGATCACCAGGGTGGCGGACCTCGTGGCGGACATCGCTGCCGCCAGCGAGGAGCAGGCCAAGGGCGTGGGCCAGATCAACATCGGCCTGAGCCAGATCGACCAGGTCACGCAGCAGAACACGGCCAACGCGGAGGAAACCGCGTCCGCCTCGGAAGAGCTTTCCAGCCAGGCCGTGGAAATGCGGCGGCTCGTGAGCCGCTTCCGGCTCAGCCAGGAAGAGGCCCGAAACATGGGCGTGCCCAGGGCCATCACCAGCGGCGCGACCCGCGGGCGCGCCCCCCAGCTTCCCCCGGCCCAGCCGCGAAGCGCGAACAAGAGCGCTCCGGCTCCGGCGCGCCGCTCCGGCGGCCAGCGGCCCGCCTCGGAAGGCGCCTGGGGCGAAAGCCCCGTCGGCAACGGAGCCGCCCAGGTTCAACGCGGCAAGGCCGAGGTCATTCAGCCGGAAGACGTGATCGCCCTGGACGACGACGAATTCGGACGCTATTAGCCGACGGCGCGTCCCGGAGGCCGTGACGGCGATCCGGGGGGCGCATTGAGCCGCAAATGAAGAAGGGGCGACCCGAGGTCGCCCCTTCCGTTCTTGGGAGCATGATCGGACGGATCGCCCTAGAGCTCCTGCTCCGCGTCCGGCACGCCGAGGGCGCTGCCGGGGTGCAGCAGGGGCGGGCGGCCCAGGCCGTCCACGAGCCGGGCCAGGACCAGCAGCCCTTCGGGCTCGAATTCGTCCGGCGCGTCCACCAGCAGGAGCACGGGACGGTCCGCGGGCAGATTGATCTCCCGAAGGGCGATGCGCTCCGGCGAGGGAGTGCGGCGCACGGAAAGGATCGGACCGTGGCCGATGACGCGGATGGCGTATTCCGAGGCGTCGTCGGCGGCCAGGCGGAAGGTCAGGGCGGGTTCGAGGGATTCTTCGTCCGGGGTCGGCCCGCCCACGGGGCGCACCGGCCCGGAAGCGAGCACGGCTCCCTGGGGAGTGTCCAGAAAGGCCAGGGCCTGGCGGCTTGATTTCACGAGGTCTTCAACCGTAAGCAGTCGCAGGGTCATTGGGCGGTTCCTCCTTGCCCGGAGGGCCGGAGCCCTCAAGCGGTTTAGCCATGTTTTTTTATACTGTGGGTAGCAATCGCGACAAATCGCCCACAGGTCGCCTTTTCCATCGTCGGCCCGAAACGAAAAAACCTCTCGCGAAGAGAGGTTGATTGGGCAGAGAAGGTCGTCCCCTACATCGTTCCCTTGCGGGTCGGCATTGGCACCTTGCATATCAGGCAGGTTGCCGTGGCGGTCACTGAGCCGAATCTCTCTCGCCACTCTGAATGGAAAAGGCAAAGAACTGATCGGAAGCATACAGGGGGGGCGGGCGCGCGTCAAGGGGGCGGTTCCTGACGGCTCTTGACTTGGGCTGCGTTCTCCTTTAACACACAGTCCCTTTGTCCGGGACTGCCGAGTGTGGCGAAACGGACGCGGGAAGAAGATACCTGGAGGAATTGCGGTGTTCGACAATCTGTCAGACCGGTTGACGGGAGCTTTCAAGAAGCTCAGAGGGCAGGCACGTCTGGATGAAGCCAACATCCAGGCGGGGCTTCGCGAGGTGCGCCTCGCCCTGCTCGAGGCCGACGTCAACTTCAAGGTCGTCAAGCAGTTCGTCGACCAGGTCAAGGAGCGCGCCCTCGGCGAGGACGTGCTCAAGGGCCTGAACCCCGCGCAGCAGGTCGTCAAGATCGTGCACGAGGAGCTGGTCGAGCTGCTCGGCGGCGAGCAGCAGGGACTGGACATCTCCGGCCCCAAGCCGCTCAAGATCATGATGGTCGGCCTTCAGGGCTCGGGCAAGACGACCTCGTCGGGCAAGATCGCGGTCTGGCTGCGCAAGCAGGGCATCCGGCCCTACCTCGTGCCCGCCGACGTGTACCGCCCGGCGGCCATCGATCAGCTCCTGACCCTGGCCAAGCAGATCGACGTGCCCGCGTATCCGTCCACCACGGGCATGAATCCGGTGGACATCTGCCGGGACGCGCTGGTCAAGGCCGAGGAGGCGGGCTGCAACGCGATCCTCTTCGACACGGCGGGCCGCCTGCATGTGGACGAAACGCTGATGGAAGAGCTTTCGGCCATCAAAAGGGACTGCTCCCCCCAGGAGATCCTTTTCGTGGCCGACGCCATGACCGGCCAGGACGCCGTGACCGTGGCCGAGAGCTTCAACGAGCGCCTGGGCATTTCCGGCGTGGTCCTGACCAAGATGGACGGCGACGCCCGCGGCGGCGCGGCCCTGTCCATCAAGTCCGTCACGGGCCGGAGCGTGAAGTTCGTCGGCCTGGGCGAAAAGCTCTCCGACATGGAGCTGTTCCACCCGGATCGCGTTGCCTCGCGCATTCTGGGCATGGGCGACGTGATGACCCTCATCGAGAAGGCGCAGACCGCCTTCGACGAAGAGGACGCCCAGCGCATGGCCAAGAAGATGCAGAAGGCCCAGTTCGACCTGGAGGACTTCCGCACCAACATGCGCAGGCTCAAGAAGCTCGGCTCCATGGAGGGCCTGCTCAAGCTCATTCCGGGCATGGGGGGGATGCTCAAGCAGCTCGGCGACGCGCAGATGCCCGAAAAGGAGCTGAACCGCACCGAGGCCATCATCAACTCCATGACCATGGCGGAGCGGCACAACCCGAAGCTGCTCAACGCCAGCCGCAAGCAGCGCATTGCGACCGGCTGCGGAATGCAGGTCACGGACGTGAACAAGCTCATCAAGAACTTTGAACAGATGAGCAAGATGATGCAGCAGATGATGGGCGGCAAGAAAGGCAAGATGCCGAAGATGCCGAAGCTGCCCAAGGGCGCGGACAACATGCCCGGCATGCCGGGCATGGGAATGCCGGGAATGCCCGGCATGGAAGGATTCGGCATGGAAGGCATGGGCCAGGAAGGCGCGCCCGCAGTGCAGGGCAAGTCCGCCAAAAGGGTCGAGGCCGAACGCAAGAAGAAGAAACTTCAGAAGCAGATGCGCAAGAAACAGCGCAAAAAGCGCTGACGTTATATTTGCCCGTGTTTCGGGCGTACGGTATTGCATTTTTTGTGACAACAACATATCTAGCAATAATTGGGGGTAAAGACGAATGGCTCTTAAAATCAGATTGACTCGTATGGGTTCCAAGAAGCGTCCCTTCTACCGCATCGTGGCCACCAACAGCGGCGCGCGTCGCGACGGACGTCCCCTGGAGTTCCTGGGGTACTACAACCCCATGACCAACCCGCCCGAGATCAAGATCGACCAGGAGAAGCTGGACAAGTGGGTCGCCAACGGGGCCACCGCCTCCGACACGGTCCGCTCGCTGCTCAAGCAGGCCAGCTAGACCGAGTCCGGCCTGCACGCCGCAGCCCGGATTTCGCCTCCCCCCAGAATGCGCACATTCCCAATCAGCCGAGAGCGGAGGTGGAGTCATGCTGAGAGAGATGATCGAGTACATCGCCAAATCGTTGGTCGACAATCCTGACGAAGTCGTTGTCTCGGAAATCGAGGGCGAGCAGACATCTGTTATTGAACTCAAGGTCGCCAAAGAGGATCTTGGCAAGGTCATCGGCAAGCAGGGACGCACGGCCAGAGCCATGCGCACGCTCCTGAGCGCCGTCTCCACCAAGGCGCACAAGCGCTCCGTGCTGGAGATTCTCGAGTAGCCGCCAACAACGGGTTTGCGCATACATGACTGATCCCACTGCCGCGGACCGCGAACTGGTCCTGGTGGGCAAGGTGATCAAGCCGCACGGAATTCGCGGGGAGATCTGCGTGGAAAGCTACGCGGACTCCCCTGCTTTATTCTTCGGCCTGGACGCCGTGCTCCTGGGAACCGGGCGCGGGAAACCGACCCGCTTCGAGATTCGCGCCGTGCGCGAGCACAAGGACCGCCTCCTGCTGACCTTCGCCGGAGTCGCGGACAGGAACCGGGCCGAAGAACTTCGCGGCCGGGACGTCTACGTGCGCGAGGGCGAGCTTCCCGAACTGGACGACGACGAGTACTACCTGCGCGACCTGCTCGGCATGGACGTGCTCCTTGAGGACGGCTCGCGGCTCGGCGTGCTGGAAAATTTCCTGGAGACCTCCGGTCAGATCGTCTGGTCCATCCGCCACGATTCCGGCAAGGAAATCCTGCTGCCTGCCGTGCGCGAGTTTCTCGTGGACCTGGACGAGGATGCCGGCGTCGTCACCGTGGCCCCGCCCGAAGGGCTGGTGGAGATGTATCTGGCTTTTGACGGCGAGCGGAAAGGCAAGAGCTGACGGTCCGGCGCCGGACCCGCCCGCCCTGCGAGGGGGGCGCTTCCGGATGGCAACCACCGCGACAGGCCCTTCCAGGGTCGGCTGGCGAGGAACGCGCGTGCATTTCAACATCGTGACCATCTTTCCCGAGTTCTTCGACTCGGCGCTCTCCGTGGGCCTGCTCGGCAAGGCCGTGGACAAGGGGCTGGTCACGTTCGAGCGCGTTTCCCCGCGCTCCCAGGCCTTCGACCGCCACCAGACCGTGGACGACAAGCCCTACGGCGGCGGAGCCGGGCTGGTCATGCTCCCGGAGCCGCTGACGAAAACGCTGCGCGCCCTGGAGCGTCCGGGTCGGATGCTGATGCTCTCTCCGCGCGGGCGCAAGCTGACCCAGGACTACGCCGCGGAACTCGCGCAGGAAGACGCCCTCACGCTCATCTGCGGCCGCTATGAGGGCATCGACGAGCGCATTCTCGATCTTTTTCCCGTGGAGCTGGTCAGCGTGGGCGAGGCCGTGCTCAACGGCGGCGAGGCCGCGGCCCAGTGCGTTGTCGAGGCGGTGGCGCGGCTTTTGCCGGAGTTCATGCACAAGGAGGAGTCCCTGGAAGAGGAGAGCTTTTCTTCCGGGCTGCTCGAATATCCGCACTACACCCGGCCTGAAGTCTTCGAGGACGAGGCTGTTCCGCCCATCCTGCTTTCCGGCGACCATGGCCGCGTGGCGGCCTGGCGGCGCGAGCAGTCCGTGCTGAACACTCTGCGCCATCGGCCCGAACTGCTGGACGCCGCGCCTCTGACCCCGCGCGACGTGGAAACGCTCAAGGCCGCGCCGCGCGCCACTCGCGGCAGGAATCTGCACCTCGCCCTGGTGCATTACCCGGTGCTGAATAAATTTGGGGACACCGTGGCAGTGTCTTTGACAAATCTCGACATACACGATATGTCCCGCGTTTCCCGTACGTACGCGCTGGGTGGTCTGACTCTGGTCACGCCCATCGAGGACCAGAGGGAACTGGCCGCGACACTCCTGGATCACTGGGTGAGCGGCGCCGGCGGCAAAGCCAATCCCGACCGCGCCGAGGCGCTCCGGCAGGCCCGTGTGGCCACGGACATCGCCGAGGCGGTCAGGATGGTGGAGGAGAGAACCGGACAGCGACCGCGCATCGTGGCCACGTCGGCCCGCATGGACCCCAAGGGCGGGGTGCTGCGGACGCCGGAGCAGGTGCGCGCCTGGCTCGACGACGAGCCGGTGCTGCTGCTGTTCGGAACGGGTTCCGGGCTTGCGCCGCAGGCGCTGGAGGGTGCGGAACTGCTGCGGCCCCTGCGTTGTCTGGACGATTACAACCACCTGTCCGTCAGGTCCGCGGTCGCCATTACGGTGGACCGCATCCTGGGGGACGTGTACTGAGCACAAATATCGAGATCAAGGAGCAGGAACATGGGAATCATGCAAAAAATCGAGCAGGAGCATCTGCGCCTGGACATGCCCGCCTTCAAGGCCGGTGACACCGTCAAGGTCCACCTGCGCATCATCGAAGGCGACAAGGAACGCATCCAGGTCTTCCAGGGCGCGGTGCTTCGCGTGCGTCGCGGCACCACCGACTCCACCTTCACCGTGCGCAAGGTTTCCGACGGCGTGGGCGTGGAGCGCGTGTTCCCCATGCACTCCCCGTTCATCGAGCGCGTGGAGATGGTTTCCGAGGGCAAGGTCCGCCGCAGCCGCATCTACTACCTGCGCGGTCTGCGCGGCAAGGCCGCCCGCATCAAGTCCAAGCAGATCTGGGAGTAATCCCGGCCTGACGGACGGTTCGGGAAGCGCACCCGCGCGACCCGGAAAAGACGCAATCCTCCCGCATGTCTCAGGACGTGCGGGCGGTTGCGTCTTTTTTTGCGTTTACGCCCAAAACCATCCTTTTCGGGCCTCGCCGCCAAGGCGACGCTCGCCTGGGGCTGGCCCTGCATCGGCTTTCGTAGTAATCGACCTGCCATGCAAGAATATGGCGATCTTTGGGGCGGCGAGCTTCCCAGCGAGCTTGTCGCGGGGGTGGACGAGGCCGGGCGCGGCTGCTTGGCCGGGCCTGTCGTGGCCGGAGCCGCGATCCTGCCGGACGCGTTCGACCTTCCGGGACTGACCGATTCCAAGGCCCTCACGGAAAAGAAGCGGGAGGCGCTCTTTCCGCTGATCCGGGAACGCAGCCTGGCCTTCGGCATCGGCATTGCCTGGCCCTGGGAAATCGACGAGAGGAACATCCTCCAGGCCACGTTCCTGGCCATGGGCCGGGCCGTGGCGGCGCTGCGTCGTCCGGTGCGGCTGCTGCTCGTGGACGGCGACAAGACCGTTCCGGCCCACGCCCTGAACGAGTGCGGGCTCGGCGGGTTCGCCCAGCGCGCCGAGGTCAAGGGCGACGCGCGGTTTCCCGCCATCTCCGCCGGGTCGGTCCTGGCCAAGGTCTGGCGCGACCGATTCATGACCGTCATGGACCGGCGCTATCCCGGCTATGGCTTTGCCGGGCACAAGGGCTACGGCAGCAAGGCGCACATGGCCGCCGTGGCCGAGCTGGGGCCGTGCCGCATGCACCGGCTGACCTTCCGGGGCGTGCGTCCGGAGGAGCCGGGAAACGCTGCGGGCAAGGGAAGACAGGCGTGCCTTCCGGGCCTTTGAGCAACCTGGCTCGGCACCTGGTCCTCGGCCGCTCCGGCGAGGACGCGGCTGTTCGCCATCTGCGCGACCACGGATTGCGCGTCCTGGCGCGAAACTGGTCCAAGCGGCGGCTGGAGATCGACATCATCTGCGAGGACGGCGACACCCTCGTCTTTGCCGAGGTCAAGACGCGCGCGCCGGATTCCAGGGGCAACCCCTCGGACGCCCTGGACCTTTCCAAGCGCACCAAGCTCGCCAAAGCCGCCGCGCTCTACCTGTCCGAGCATGATCTCTGGCATGTTCCCTGCCGTTTCGATCTGCTTTCCGTCGTCCCCTGCGAAGGATCGTTCACGGTGCGGCACCTAAAGAATGCCTTCACTCTGGACGATATCAAGGGTGCGGCCCGCTTCTGGCAACCCTTCTAGCAGCTTCTTCCTTCTGTTCCGGCGATCAGGGTCTTGCTTTTTTTTGGTCGCAGGAAGTTTTCCCTTGCATAAATAAGAAAAGTAACTATTATAATTTTACCGAGGCTTTTCAGCACGGGAAGGAGGAACTATGACCAGATTCAATTCGATCATCATCGCCGGGCTTCTGCTGGCATTCAGCGCCGTACCGGCGCTCGCATCCGTGATGCCGTCCGGCTACGTCAACTACACCCCTCAGGGGACCATCGATCCCACGAGGTCGGACCCGAACAACGCGCTGGTCTACGATCCCCTGACCGACGACCAGAGCGGCGCCATCAACTTCACCTCGCTGGGGTTCGGCGGCAGCATCGTGCTGACCTTCAGCAACGCCATCGTGGACGGGGCCGGAATCGATCTCCAGGTCTTCGAGTCCACCTGGGGGAGCAACGCGGACAATTGGTCCAGCTACAGGGAAACCGCCGAGGTCTGGGCCTTCAACGGCGCATACTCCGGTCAGGCCTTCGGTGATCCGAACTGGGTGCTGCTCGGAACCGCCCAGCAGGACGGCGCGTTCGACTTCAACGGCCTGATCGGCTCGACCACGGCGCTGCTCCTGCGCGACGTGAGCCGGAGCTTCGGGTTCACGGGCGGCGGAGACGGCTACGACCTGGACGGCGTGGTCGCCAACTACGCCACTCCGCTCCCCGCCGCGATCTGGATCTTCGGTGGCGGCCTGCTCGGCCTCGCCGGTCTGAGACGCGTGCGCGGAAACGGATGACTTCGATCAGGAAAAATGTGAAGATACGCCCCCGGAAGCGGGGGCTTTTTTTTGTCCGACCATCGCCGTTGCGCGGTCACCCCTTGGAGGAAACTCGTGCAGAAATTGAGCATCAAGGTCCGGCTGATCATCGCCTTGTCGATCATCCTGCTTACGGCCTTCATGGTCCTGAGCGTGCTCAACTATCAGACCTCCCGCAAATCCATGCGGGAAGAGATCATGACTTCCTCGCTCCCGCTGATCCGCGAGAACATCTACTCCGAAATCCACAGCAGCCTGATCGAGCCGATTCTCGTCTCCACGACCATGGCCAACGACGCCTTTCTCCGGGCCTGGGCCATGCGCGGGGAGACGGACGTGGACGAGGTGACGCGCTACCTGCGCGACATCCGCACGCGCTACGGGTTCTTTTCGGTCTTCTTCGTCTCCGCGCATACCCATCGCTATTACCACTACCAGGGCATCCACAAGATCGTCAGTCCGAACAACGCGCACGACGTCTGGTATTATGATTTCCTCAAGTCCGGCAGCGACTACCAGCTCGATGTGGACACGGACGAGGTCACGGGCGGCATCCTGACCATCTTCATCAACCACCGCATCGAGGACTACGAGGGCAACCTGCTCGGCGTCACGGGCGTGGGCGTGAAGATGGACAGCGTGGCCCGGTTGCTCAGCGACACCCAGAAAAAGTATCAGCGCCGGGTCTACATGGTGAACCGGGAAGGCCTTGTCCAGGCCCACTCGGACATCTCCCTGGTGAACGTGTTCAACATCCGCGAGGCCCAGGGCATCCGCGACATCGCCGACCAGATTCTCGGGCTGAGGAACAATGCCCGGAATTTCGAATACGAGGGACCGAAGGGCATCGTGCTGCTGTCGGCCAGCTATGTTCCGGAGCTGGATTGGTTCGTGATCGTCGAGCAGGATGAGAAGACGCTGCTGGAAGCCACGGAAGGAAACCTCACGCGCACGCTCGTGGGCGGATTCGCGGCTACGCTCCTGTGCATTCTCGTGAGCATGCTGGCCGTGAACCATTTCCAGAGCCGCCTGGAGCGCATGACCGTCACGGACGAGCTGACGGGCGTGGCCAACCGCCGCCGCTTCGATGAGCAGTTCGAAATGGCGAAATCGCGCCACCAGCGGGGCAACAACCCGTTTTCGCTGATTCTCATCGATCTGGACGGCTTCAAGAAGATCAACGACAAGGCCGGCCACCTGGAAGGCGACCGCGTGCTTGTGGAGGTGGCCGGATTGATCCGGGAGCAGATCCGGCCTGCGGACCTTGTGGCTCGTTGGGGCGGGGACGAGTTCATCGTCATGGCGGAAAGCGGCCTGAAGGGAGCGGAGGATCTCGCGGAGCGCATTCGCGCGGCAGTGGAACAATCCCAGATCGTCTGCCCCACGGTCTGCCATCTGACCACGAGCATGGGCGTCGCCGAATACCTGGAAGGGGAAAGTCTGGACAACCTCACCAGCAGGGCGGACGAGGCCCTGTATCGGGCCAAGCAGAACGGCCGCAACAAGGTCGAGACGCACGCGGGCTGAAGCGCGTTTGCAGGTGCCCGCGCCGGGCGCGGCTCATTCTCTGAGGGCGGGGGCCGGATCGATGCGTGATCCGAGCCTGCGCACGAGCCAGAGGATCATCCAGAGCGTGAGCAGCGGGAGCACCGCCGCCTGAATCACGAAAAGCACGAGCAGTTCGAGCACGTGCCTGCCGAAATCCTCCACCATGCCCCGGATGCGTTGCAGGGCCGAGCGAATGCCGGAAAGCTGCTCCAGCGCGCCCTGGCCTTCGCGCTCCTGCATCTGCTGCCGGAACACCTCCACCTGCGCGGCGGCGTCCGCCTGTCGGGCGGCCAGAAAGCGGTCGTAGACGTATTCGTTGGCCAGCGCGCCCAGAGGCACGAGCAGCCGCAGGGCCACCGCCACCACGGCCACGCGCAGCCCGATGGTGCGCAGGGTTCTGGCCGCGCGGGCAGCCATGCCGGTTTCCCCTGTGCCGGGCCGCAGCCAGACAGCCACGAGCCCCAGGACGCAGGCCAGGGAGAGCAGCACGTCCACGCAGGCCCAGGGCGCGATTTCCAGGAGAAAACGCTGCACGCCGAGGGACGTCAGGGCCGCGAGCATGACCCAGGAAAAGCGTTCCACGAGATCGTTGAGCGGGTCGAGCACTTCACCCACACCCACCACCACGCCCACGCCGATGCCCGCTTCCACCTCGGTGGACTGGAGCAGCGAGATGAAGGCGTTGGCGGCGCGGGCCGCGCCGAATGCCGCGCCGGCCTTGACCAGGGCGTCGTCGATGTAGCGGAAGCCCGATTGATCGAGCCGCTCCAAGGCGGGATTTTCGAAAACGGCCCGGTGCAGGACCGGGATGTGGATGGTGACCAGGACGAGCGCAAGGGCGAAGGACGCGCCCAGGCGGACGGCGAACCGCTGCGAGACGCGGCTATGGACGCGGGAGGGCGTTTCGGTCGCGGAAGTGTCGGAGCGCTGGGACATGGTGCCTCGAAGTGGTCGTGGGATTATTGCGCTGCTGTAGTACAGGCGGAAGCCGGAGGCAAGGCCGCCGGAAAATCGTTGCGAAGCGGACGAAAAATATCAGGAGGGGCTTTACGCAAAAAACAATTTCGTGCTATGGGGAAATCAACCAGTGCCGGACGGATGGTCGCCGTTGTCGGGTTCGGAAGCGGTTGTTTGCCGATTCCTGCGGGAAATCGGAAATAGTGAGCACCGTCGATACCTTTCCAGGTCTTAGCCATTCCTCCTTCCCAAGAAAAGGCGCGGAGCGATCCGCGCCTTTTCCCATGGCGTCCGCGGCGTTTTCCGCGTCAGCGGAACAGGCGGAACAGCGCGGAGAAGTCCTCGTCCGCGAGCCCCCCGGCCCGCGCCTTCTTGAAAGCCTCGCCCGCCGCCGCAGCGCAGGGCATGGCCTGTCCGAGGTCGTTTCCCAGTCCCAGGGCCAGGTGCATGTCCTTCTGCATGTGCCTGAGCGGGAAGCTCGCGGGAAATTCGTCGCGCAGCATCATGGCGCCCTTGATGGAGAACATGGGGTTCGCGACGGCTCCGGAGGCGAGCACCTCCAGCATGTCCGAACCTTCCAGCCCGCCCTTGAGCCCCAGGGAGAGCCCTTCGCACAGCGCCGTGAGCATGCTGCCCATGATGGAGTTGATGACCAGCTTCATGCGCGTGCCCTGGCCCGGGGTTTCGCCGAGATAGAAGCTCTTCTTGCCCATGGCGTCCAGGGCCGGGGCCGCTTCGTCGAAGAGTCTGCGGTCGCCCGAAGCGAGGAACACCAGCGCGCCGTCCTCGGCGGGCTTCTTCGTGCCGGAAACGGGCGCGTCCAGGAAGCGTCCGCCGCATTCGCGCACGGCCGCGCCCACGTCCCTGGCCGTGGCGTCGTCCACGGTGGAGACGTCCACGTATCCGCGTCCCTCGTCCAGGCCCTGGAGCACGCCGTAGGGTCCGAAGCAGACCTGCCGCGCCGCTGCCGGGTCCGCGAGCATGGCAAAGGTGATCTCGCTGTGCGCGGCCGCATCGCGCGGGGTCGCGGCCTGCTTTGCGCCGAGGGCGACGAGCGGGGCGCATTTCTCCGGGGTGCGGTTCCAGACCGTGACGCCGAATCCGGCGCGGACGAGATTGGCGGCCATGGCCGAACCCATGATGCCGAGGCCGAGAAATCCGTATCGGGGCATGTTCGCTCTCCTTGCTGAAGTGCGGGAAGGCCGGAGCGGGGCGCTTCCGGGAAGACGCCAGACACTACAGGCCTACCTGAGCGGGCGTCGAGGCGCAAGGCCGGGGGGGAGCCTAGAGGCCGGGCAGCCAGAGCGAGAGGGCCGGGACGTAGGTGATCAGCAGGACCACGGCGGACAGGATGGCCAGAAAGGGCAGGGTGGAGCGGCAGGTGGTCAGGATCGGCTTCTGGAAGCGGTAGCTGGCGATGAACAGGTTCAGGCCTACGGGCGGCGTGCAGTAGCCGATTTCCATGTTCGCCAGGAAGATGATGCCCAGGTGCACGGGATCGACGCCGTAGCCCGCGGCGATGGGCAGCAGCAGGGGCACCACCAGCACGGTGGCCGAGAAGATGTCCAGCACCGCGCCGAGCGCGAGCAGAAAGATGTTCAAGAGCATCAGGAAGGACCATTTGCTGGTCACGAAACCCTGCACGAACTCGAAGAGGCGCTGGGGCACCTCCTGGTCGATGAGCAGGTTGGTGGATGCCTGGGACACGGCCAGAATGATCAGGATGCCGCCCACCAGGGTCATGCTGCGGGTCATGATGCCCGGCAGCTCGCGCCACTTCACGTCGCGGTAGATGGCGACCTCCACCAGGAGCACGTAGGCCGCGGTCACGGCGGCGGCCTCGCCCAGGGCGAACCAGCCGGAGTAGATGCCGCCGAGCACGATCACGGGCAGGGGCAGCTCCCAGGCCGCCTTGCGCGCGGCGGAGGCGATGTCGGCCGGGCGGAAGGGGGTCAGGGGAATGCGGCTCTTCAGGCCCTGGCGCACGCACCAGAGGCCCAGAAGCAGGATCATCAGGACGCCCGGCACGATGCCCGCCAGGAAGAGGTTGTTGATGTCCTCGCGGGCGATGATGCCGAAAAGGATCAGGGGAATGGCCGGGGGAAAGAGCAGGCCCAGGCTGCCGGACGTGGTCACCAGTCCGAGGCTGAAGCGCTCCGGGTAGCCCTCGCCCGCGAGCGAGGGGTAGAGCAGCGCGCCCAGGGCGATGATGGTCACTCCCGAAGCTCCGGTCAGGGCGGTGAAGGCCGCGCAGACCAGCAGGGTGACGATGCCCAGGCCGCCGGGCATCCAGCCGAGCAGCGCCTTGGAAAAGCCCACCAGCCGCTCCGAGGTGCGCGAGCGGGCCATGAGCTCGCCCGCGAAGGTGAACAGCGGAATGGACACCAGCACGGGCGTGTCCACGAGGCGGTGGATTTCCATGGCCACCAGGGAAGGGTCCAGCCCGTCGGACATGAATCCCAGGATGGCCGTGGCCGCGATGAGGGCGAAGAGCGGCGTGCCCATCAGGGCGAAGCAGCCGAGCAGCAGCTTGATCAGCATGGGCGCTCCCCGGTCACGACCCCGCGGGCGAGATCGCGGAGCAGGACCAGCCCGGCCGCGAGGTAGCGCAGGGCCATGACCCCGAAGGCCAGCGGCATGATCAGCTCGACCACCCAGGAGGGCACGCCCTGCATGGCCTGCATGCCGTATTCGTATTCGTCCAGAAGGAACAGGCCGCAGGAGTGGGCCAGGGCCGCGCAGACCAGGGCCGTGAACAGGTAGGCCAGCCCCTTGCAGAAGGCGGCGGCCCGCAGCGGCAGGAAGTGGTTGATGACGTCGATGGAAAGGTGGTCCTGGTTGCGCGAGGCGACCATGGCTCCCAGCAGGGCGATCCAGAGCACGAGGCGGCGCAGGAGCGGGTCGATCCAGACCAGTCCGGTCTGGGCGGCGTTGCGCAGCACGATCTGGAGCACGGCGAGCACGATCATGCCCGCCAGGGACAGCACGAGCAGGCCCGTCTCGGCGGATTCCAGCGCGTGCAGCACCCTGCGGGGAAACGAGGCTTGGGAACGGCTTTCCATCGCGGGCTTGCTCAGTTCACGGCCCGGATGGCGGCGCGGACCTTTTCAAGCAGGGCCGGGTCGAGCTTGCCCTCGTCGCGGTAGCGCTCCACCAGCTCGTCGGCAACGGCCTTGAAGCGCGCGTGGCCCTCCGGCGTGACGGGTTCCAGGGTGATGCCCTGGGCCAGCAGCGCCTGGAGCGCGGAGTCGTTCTCCAGCCGCACGCTCTTGTCCACTTCGCTCATGCGCCGCGTGAAGATGTCCATGACGGTCTTGCGGTCCGCGTCCGAAAGCTTGGCCAGGGCGCGGTCCTGGAAGGCCAGGGTGCTGTAGGAATAGAGAAGGGGCTCGTCCATGATGTGCTTGATGCGCGTGAACCACTGCAAGGCCAGCGCGGCCACGGGCGAGGAGACCACGGTGTCGATGACTCCGGTCTGGAGCCCGGTGAGCACGTCGGGCAGGGGCAGGGGAATGGGGGTGACGCCGAAGGCGCTGAACGCGTCCTGGCCCAGCTGGGAACCTTCGGGCAGCCAGGGCTTGATCCGGGTCATGTCCGCGGGGCCGTGCACGGGCACCGCGCCCATGACGTGGATGAACCCGACCTCGATGAGTCCGGTGCAGTCCAGGCCCTTGGCCTTCATGCGGCGCAGCAGCTCGGGCTCGACAGCGGCGCGGGCCGCGTCGGCCTGGGCCGGGGTGGTCACGAGCATGGGCATGCCGATGATGCCGAAGCTGAAGTCCATCTGTTCCAGGGAACCGGCGGAAAGGGTGGCGGCCTGGAGCTGGCCCGCGCGCATCTTGCGCATTACCTGGGCGTCGGAGCCCATGACCCCGCCCGCGTAGATCTTGACCTGCACGCGGCCCTGGGTGGCGATCTCCACTTCCTTGGCGCCCTCGCGCAGGGACGTGGTCACGGTGGTGCCGTCCGGCGCGAGCGTGGCGATCTTCAGGGTTTCGGCTCCGGCGGTGCCGCCGAGCAAGGCCAGGGCGAGCGCCAGGAGCGGGGCGAGTATGGAAAAACGGTTCATGGGCATGGTCCTCTTTTGTCTTGGGTGTCCGCGGAGTGGTTCCGCGGTCGGGCGGCGGCTAGAAGAAGTCGTCCGCCTCCTGCAGGAGCACGGCGGCCTCCCGCTTTGCCAGGGTGTTCTGCAGGGCCAGATCGGGCTGCACGTCCGCGGGCGTGTCCATGACGTGGGCCAGGAGCCTGTCGTGCAGTTCGCGGTCCTGAAGGGGGCGCGCGTAGCTCTTGGCGAAGGTCACGTAGGTCAGCAGATCGGCCCCCTTGGAAATTTCGATGGCCCGCTCGAAATGCGCGCGGGCTTGTTCGGGCTTGCCGCCGTAGGCGGGCGGCAGCAGGGTCTGGAGGATGCCCATGAGCACATGGGGCGCGCCGTCGGCGTAGGTCTCGTCGAGCTGGAGCATGCGTTCGGCCAGGGCCTGGAGCTTGGGCACGTCGGCCACGTCGGTCCAGGAGCCGGGCCGGGCCTTGATGTACGCGCCCCAGGCATTGACGGCCGCGTGGATGTATTTGAGGTCGCCCTTGTCCAGGCTGGCGGGCACCGGGCCGAATTCGGCGGCGGGCTTGTCCCAGAGCCGGGCGAAATCGTCGCTGCGCTCGGAAAGGGCGCGTATGGCGTAGTCGCGGGCCTTGGCGGTCATCAGCCTGGCCCGTTCCGGGTCGCCGTCGAGGGTGAAGGCCACGGCGTAGGCCGTGAGCAGGCCGGAGGCGGCGGCCAGGGTGTCCTCGTCGTCGGGCGAGCCTTGGACCAGGGCGTCCATGAAGATCAGATAGGAGGGAATGCCCTGGCGCACGGTTTCCAGATCCTGCTGGCGCTTCACCGAGGACGAGAGGTTCTCCATGATCGGGGAGGCGGCCCCGCGCATCAGCGCGCCGCAGCCGGTCATGGCCAGGCAGGCGAGGATCAGGGCCGCGAGGGCCGGGGGGGCGAACTTGGGGCGCGTCAATGCTCTGTTCTCCGGTATGTGTTGCGAAGGGGGGATATATCAAAATAATGGCGCGAGTGAAACTATATTAGGTTAAAACGTCGATCCCTTGCCATTTCCATGAGTTGGGAGTAAGGCGGGGCCATGCCCGAAATACCGGATCACGCCCTGCCGCACGAGTCCGCGGCCGCATGCGCGCAGACCTTGGCCCAAGGCTGCAAGCTTTGCAAAATGTGCCTGAAGGAATGCCCGCTGATCAAGAAGTGGGGCATGCCCGGCGAGATGGCCTCGCGGCTGCTCTCCGGCGAGCTGGACGTGGAAGGCGCGCGCGAGGCCGCCTTCGAATGCACGCTCTGCGGGCTCTGCACCCAGGTCTGCACCGTAAGCGGCCTGGACCCGCGCTCCCTCTTCGCGGCCCTGCGGCGCGAGGCCGCGGCGGAGCAGCCGCAGCGGCTCAAGCCCTACAAGCCCCTGCTGCGCTACGAGCGCACGGGCCTGACCGGGGCCTTCTCCTTTTTCGGCCTGCCGCGCGGGGTGCGGCGGGTGTTCTTCCCTGGCTGCTCCCTGTCGGGCACGCGGCCCGAAACGGTCTGGCGCGTGCTGGAAAAGCTGCGCGCCGATGATCCGGCCACGGGCTTCGTGATGCGCTGCTGCGCCAAGCCTTCGCTGATGCTGGGGCGCACGGACTTTTTTTTGGAGCAGAGCCGCGCCCTTGCGTCCCGCCTGGAAGAGGCCGGGGTGGAGGAGCTGCTCGCGGCCTGTCCCAACTGCTTCAACGCCCTGCGGGAGGCGAAGCCGTCCTTTGCGGTGCGTACGGTCTACGAGGTGCTGGCCGAGGGCGATCCCGAACCCGGTCCCGGCATGGAGCGGATCAAGACCGCCGTGCACGACCCCTGCGTGCTGCGGGCGGAAAAGGGCGTGCACTCCGCCGTGCGCGACCTGCTCTGGAACCACGGCTGCTCGGTTTCGGAAATGCGCCACGCGCACCACAAGGCGATCTGCTGCGGCGAGGGCGGCGGACTGGCCGTGGCCCATCCGGAACTGGCCGACCACTGGCTGAAGACCCGGCTGGAAGAGGCGCGGGGACGGGAACTGGCCGTGTATTGCTCCGGCTGTCTGGAGCGGCTCGCGCCCCATGCGCCCACGCGCCACGTTCTGGACATCCTGCTGGACGGGCCGGGCGGCGAACCGCCGCGCCCATCGTCCGGCCCGGCGAAGTATTTCAACCGATTGCGCCTGAAAAAGCGCGCGGCTGCGCTCTATCGCGGGGAGTGACCCGAAATCCCGGCCTTTACCGGGACCGGTGATCGGGGTAGGGAGCAGACATGCGTGACGAAAACGGCCAGGTGACCCAGCCCGCAAGGGAGCGCGGCGTTTTAGCCGCCGCTCCCCTGGCGCTCGCCTATCTGCTGCTGCCGCTTTCCTGGACCGTCTCCCGCTTCGCGCCTTCCCTGCGCATGCCGGGCTGGGTTCCTTCGGGCTGGCCCTGGCTGGCCCTGGCCGGGGCCGGGCTGCTGGGAGCCGTGGCCGCGCTGGCCACCCGGCGCAACCCCCTGAAGCGCGTTCCCGTCTGGATGGCGCTGCTCGCGGCCGCCTGCGGCGCGCTGCTGGCCCTCTGCCTGATCAAGCTCAGCCTGCCCCGTCTCCAGGGGCCGTTCTTCCCGGTCGAACGCTTCTGGCTCCTGGCCCTGCCCGAAACCGCCCCCCTGATCTTCACGCTGCTGGCCGGAACCTGGGCCATGAGCTTCGGAGCGCCCGCGCGCGTCTGGTTCCGCCGTTTCGGCACGCTGCTCGGCATGCTGGTCGTCGCGGACGTGGCCTTTGCCAGCTTCCTGGCGGGGTTCCCCGTGCCGGGCGGCGTTCTCCTGGACGGAAGCCTGGCCGAGCGCCACGCCTTCCTCCTGGGCCTGGCCCTGCTGCTCGGCGTGGACGACGCGGACCGCAAGGGCCGCTTTCCCTCCTGGCAGAGCATGACGATCATGGCGGGCCTGCTCGGCTGCGGCTCCCCCGCGGCCCAGCTTGCCGCGGGAAGCGCCTACCTGTTCCTCTCGCGCGAGCGCCTCGAGGCGCGCATCGGCTTCGCCCTGGCCTGCGCGGGCGGCGTGGCCGGACCGCTCTACGGCGGCACGCCGCTGCACATGGACGGGCGCATGCAGGTCTACATGACCTGGATGGCCGGGCTGGAGAGCTTTGCCGCGCACCCCCTGGCCCTGCTCAAGGGCTTCGGTCCCTGGCCGCTGGATTTCCACCTGCCGGAGCAGGCCGCTTCGGCCCTGGGCATGCCGGACATGAATTTCAGCCTTCCGCCCCGCGCCGTGCCCTCGTTCTGGATGCGGGCGGCCCTGGTCTGGGGCGCGCTGCCGCTCCTGGCCCTGCTGCTGACCAGCATGGCGCTGACCGCGGTGACTCCGGGCCGGGCCATGGCCGGGATCATGGCCCTGGCCCTGGCCCAGGGCGTGGTCTTCCCCCTGCTGTACGACGGCTCGGCCGCGCTGCCGCTGTGCCTAGCCGTGGTCTGCCTGCTGGGCGAGGGCGTGCGCGTGCTGCGCGCCGAAGCCGACTCTGCGCCGGATTCCCCTGCCGCCTCCGTTTCGGAGCCGGTCTCCCCGCCGGACCCGGAATCCGGCACCGGAGCCTGACGGCGTATCCGGTTGCCGTGTCAGCTCGGCGTCTCAGGCCGCCGGACCGGGCCGCCGGATTGATTCGCCGCGACGGGGCGCTTGCCAAGCGCCCGCCCGCATCGTATGCCCTGGCATATGTCTGAAACCTATCCTTTACTGATCACCTGCCCCAAGGGGTTGTCCTCCTGGCTGCGCGCCGAGGTCGAGGCCCTGGGCCTGCCCGTGCGCCGCGAACTGCCGCTCGGCGTCGAAACCCAGGGCGGCCTGGAAGAGGCCATGCGCCTGAACCTCTGGCTGCGCACCGGCCACCGCGTGCTGCTGGAGCTGCGGCATTTTCACGCTCCGGACGCGAGCCTGCTGCACGCCCGCGCCGTCAAGCTGCCCTGGGAGGAGTGGATTCCCGAGGACGGCTACGTGACCGTGAGCGCCGCCGTGAACAATCGGGGCCGCGAGCACTCGGGCCACGCCGCGCTCAAGATCAAGGACGCCGTGGTGGACCGCATCCGCAAGAAAACCGGGCAGCGCCCGGATTCCGGCCCGGACCAGCGCGGAGCCTCGGTATTCCTCTACTGGCAGGGCGACAGCGCCACGCTCTATCTGGACACCTCCGGCGAGCCCCTGGCGCGGCGCGGCTACAAGCTCCAGCCCCACAAGGCCCCGCTCCAGGAAACCCTGGCCGCGGGCATCGTCATGGCCGCCGGACACAAGCGCGGACTTTTCGTGAACCCCATGTGCGGCAGCGGCTCCCTGGGCTGCGAGGCGGCGCTCATGAGCCTGAACCGCGCGCCGGGCCTGCTGCGCGAACGCTTCGCCTTCATGGGCCTGAAGACCTACGACCCCGGCGCGTTTCAGCGCCTGTGCGCCGAGGCCCGCGCCGCAGAGCACGACTCCCCCGGCGGGCGCATCGTGCTCACGGACCACGACCCCGCTGCCGTGGCCGCTGCCCGCGCCAATGCCGAGCGGGCCGGGCTGGCCCCCTTCCTGGAGTTCGCAGTCTGCGATTTTCGGGAAACGGAAGTCCCGGAAGCGACCGAAGAGCAGCCGGGCTGCGTGATCCTCAACCCGGAATACGGCATGCGCCTCGGCGAGGAGGACGTCCTGGGCGAGGTCTATTCGGCCATCGGCGATTTCTTCAAGCAGCGCTGCTCCGGCTACACGGGCGGCGTGTTCACGGGAAATCCGATCCTGGCCAAGCGCGTGGGGCTCAAGACTCGTCGGCGCATCCCGTTCTTCAACGCCAAGATCGAATGCCGCCTGCTGCTCTACGAACTGTACCAGGGCAGCCGCAAAGGGGAATGATGTGGCCTTCTGGACCGCCATCGTCCGGTACATCGCCGTGGAAAAGCTCCGAGACATGGGCGAGGACGTGCTGGCCCACGGCCGGGCGGTCTTCGCCGAGGAGCTGGCCGCCGGGAAGACCCAGAAGGAAGCCGCGCGCGTCGCGGCCAAGGCCATGACCCGGCACGCCGCGGACAAAGGCAAGGGAGCGGGGCAGCTCGCCGGAAGGACCGCCGCCCGGATCGCCGGGCAGGTGTCGCTGGCGGCGAAAAAAGTGCGCGGCGCGGCCGGGAGCCTGGGCGAGACCCTGCGGCGCAAGCTGGGCCGATAATAACGCGCGCGCCGTGCCCGGCGGGCTTTTGCTCCCGCCGCGACTTGACAATCCCGATACGAACCGACATCAAAATGTAATGCGCCCTGCCGCACCGAACGCAGGGCCGTTTCCGGCTCACAGACAACCGGGGGGGACCAGATGAGCCGCAAGGTCAAGTCCGTGCGCGTGCCGAAGGAACTGGAAACCATCGATCTTTCCGGCATCATCCGTGAATGCGAGGCCTACCTGCGCGACCTGGAATCCGCGACCCTGCTCAAGGCGCAGGGCAACCGGGATGCTTCCGAAGCCTTGATCAAGACCCGCGAGCGGGATCTGGGCAAGCGCATCGGCATGATGGTCTACAAGGCGCGCGTCGAGTATGGGCGCGGCCTGGGGGAAAAAGAGTGAATCCGAAAAAAGCCTCGGAATCCGCGGTGGTCATGACCCACATCGCCCTGCCCGAGGACGCCAATCCCGCGGGCAACCTGCACGGCGGCGTGATCCTCAAGCACGTGGACACGGCCGGGGGCGTGGTGGCCATGCGCCACGCGCGCGCCAACGTGGTCACGGCCTCGTTCGAGCGCATGGATTTTCTGGAGCCCGCCTACGTGGGCGAGCTGATGACCTTCAAGGCCAGCCTGAACTACGTGGGCCGGACGAGCATGGAGGTCGGGGTGCGCGTCGAGGCCGAGAACCCCATCACCGGGCACGTGCGCCACACCAACTCCGCCTACGTGACCTACGTGGCCCTGGACGAGAACGGCAGGCCCCGTTCCGTGCCGCCCCTGGACCTGGACACGCCCACTGCCGAGCGCCGCGCCCGCGAGGCCGAAAACCGCCGGCGCATGCGCGAAGCCATCATCCGATCCGAAGAATATTAGGGGGAAGCCGGGCCGGGGGCATCTTCTTGCCTTTTCCCCGTTCATGCCGGATGATGCGGCATGTCCGACGAAATCACTCCCCTTCTTCCCGCGTCCGACGGGCTCGGCGTTCTGTATGTGGTGGCCACGCCCCTGGGCGACGCCGAGGACTTGTCGCCGCGCGCCGCGCGCATTCTCAGCGAGGCCGACCTGGTCCTGGCCGAGGACACCCGCCGCTCCGGGCTGCTGTTTGCGCGCCTGGGCATCGCCCGCAAGGACGGCCTGGGCTTCACGAGCTTTCACGAGCATAACGAGGAACAGCGCACGCCCGCCGTGGTGGAGCGGCTGCTCGCCGGGCAGAGCGTGGCCCTGGTTTCGGACGCGGGCACCCCGCTCCTGTCCGATCCGGGCTACCGGCTCGTGCGCGCCTGCCGCGAGGCCGGGGTGCGCGTGCGTCCCGTGCCGGGGCCGAGCGCGCCGCTGGCGGCGCTTTCCGCCTGCGGGCTGCCGCCCTATCCCTTCTCGTTTCTGGGTTTCCCGCCCCGCAAGACATCGCAGGCCGAGCGCTTTTTCGCGGCCCACAGGGACACGGGCGCGACCCTGGTCTTCTTCGAGCGCAAGTCGCGCCTGCGCGAGAGCTTGGAGGCGGCGCACCAGGCCCTGGGCGACCGGGAATTCTGCATCGCCCGCGAGCTGACAAAGGAATACGAGGAATTCCTGCCCGGCAGGCTCGGCGCGCTGGAGGGCATGGACCTGGAGCTGCGCGGCGAGATCACCGTGGTCGTCGGCCCGGCGTCCGGGAACGAGCGGACCCCGGAGGCGGAGGTGGCCCTGGCCCTGGCCGAGGAGACAAAAGCCGGGGGTAAGCCCAAGGAGGTGGCCCGGCGCGTTGCCGCGCGGGTCAAGGGCTGGACAGCCAAGGAAGTGTATGCCATGCACAATCCCGCATGAATAAAAACACGGATTCTCCAGGTGTGGAAGAGGCGGACGCGGCGGACCGGAACATCCTGGACGCGCTGGTGGCGGGAGCCTTGTCCGCACGCTTGCCGGACGAGGAGGCGATCAGGGCGCTGACGGACTGGCCCGAAGAGGCCGCAGCGGAACTTTCCGAGGCGGCGGAGCGGGTTCGGGAACATTATTTCGGCGACGCCGTTTCCTTTTGCGGCATCGTCAACGCCCGCTCCGGGGCCTGCTCCGAGAACTGCGCCTTCTGCGCCCAGTCCGCGCACCACAAGGCGGTTTCGCCCCGGCACGAATTTCTGCCCCTGGACGAGATCCTGCGCGCGGCCAAGGCCCTGCGGGACGCGGGCGCCACGCGCTTTTCGCTCGTCACCAGCGGCAAGCGCCTCTCGAACCATGATTTCGACAGGCTTCTGGAGACGCTGCGCGCCGTTTCCGCGCTGGGGCTGCGGGCGGACTGCTCGCCGGGCGTCCTGGACCGTGGGCGGCTGCGGGAGCTGAAGATGGCGGGCTGCGGCGCGTACCATCACAACCTGGAGACGGGCAGGGCTTTTTTCCCGCGCATCTGCATGACCCACGCCTACGAAGAGGACGTGCAGTCCGTGCGCGACGCCGTGGAGGAAGGGCTGACGGTCTGCTCCGGCGGAATCTTCGGGCTGGGCGAGTCCTGGGCGGACCGGGTCGAGCTGGCGCTGGAGTTGCGCAACCTGGGCGTGCATTCCGTGCCCGTGAATTTTCTGCACCCCGTGCCGGGCACCCCGCTGGCGGACAGGCCCGTGCTTTCGCGGGGGGAGGCGCTCAAGATCGTGGCGCTTTTCCGCTTTCTGCTGCCGGACAGGCAGATCCGCATCTGCGGCGGCCGCCACGACGTTTTCGGTCCGGAGCACCGCGCCGAGCCGTTTCGCTCCGGCGCCAGCGGGATCATGGTCGGCGACTATCTGACGCTCAAGGGACGGGACGCGGCAGAGGATCGGGATTTGGCCCGCGGCCTCGGCCTGCGCCCGGAGCGCGGAGAAGATTATTCAGGAGGGGCGTGATGAGCCGGATGCCACTGGGAGAACTGCACAAGCTGGTCTGGACCGCGCTTCTGGCCGCCACGGTGGCGGCGGGCGCGTACCTCATCGTGCCCATCGGCCCGGTTCCGGTGTCCATGCAGCCGCTGTTCATCTTTCTGGCCGGATTCATCCTCGGCCCCAAGCGCGGCGCGGCCTGCCTGCTGCTCTATCTGGCGGCGGGCGCGGCCGGCCTGCCGGTTTTCGCGGGGGGCAACTCCGGCCTGGGCGTGCTCATGGGGCCGACAGCGGGCTACCTCTACACCTATGTGCTCATGGCCGCGATCGCGGGCCTGGCCACGGGCGGGCGGGGCGAAATGCTCTCGTTCGCGCGGGGCTTCCTCTTCGGCCTGATCGGCCTCGCCGTGGTCTACGCCGGGGGGGTGCTCTGGCTGATGCGCGCCCTGGACATGAGCCTGGACAAGGCCCTGGCCGTGGGCTTCTATCCCTTCATCCTCTGGGATCTGTTCAAGATCGTGTTCGCTGTGGCTTGCTATCGCATTCTCGTTCGGTATAGCATCGTCCGGTAGTTCCGGGGCGCGGGGCGCGCGGCCCGGCGCAATTTGGACGAGCAACCTGCTGGAGGCCCATTGGGGGCGAAAGGTATTTCCGGCGAAGGCCGGGCTTTGGTGAACTGCTACCTGCGCTGCTATCTCGCGGGCGCGTGCTTCAACGCGCGCGGCTACTACAGCGTGGGCCTGTCCTACGCCATGGACCCCGGACTGCGGGCCATCCACAAGACACCCCAGACGCTCATGGAAGCGCGCGGCCGCTACGTCAACCATTTCAACACGCATCTTTTCTGGCTGCCCTGCCTCGTGGGCATCTTCCTCACGGCGGAGCGGCACGTGGCCGCCGGGCACATGCCCGCCAAGATGATCGAGCGGCTCAAGGACACGGCGGGGTACACGCTTTCGGGCATAGGCGACTCCGTCTTCGCCGGAAGCCTCTTGATTTTCTGGGCCTTGTCGTCTATCTGCCTTCTGCTTGCGGGCTGCCGGACCCTGCCGCTGCTCGTGGGCGCCGGATTCTTCGTCGGCCTGCAATTTTTCCGGGTCTACACCTTCTGGGCCGGACACCGCCGGGGACTGGCCTTTCTCGAAGGTCTGCGAAGATGGGATCTGATCAACTGGGGGCAGCGGATCAAGCTGCTCAACGGATTGCTGCTGCTCTGCCTCTGGCTGCTGGCCTGGCCCCGTCCCCTGCTCTGGACGGACTGGATCTACATGACGCTGGGCATGGCCTTTTTCGCCCGCTTTCTCCAACACCGACAGGTTCCCCGCGAAGTGGTGCTGGTGGCGTTCCTCCTGGTCATGGGCGCGCTGCCCTGGATCGCCGGGGGCGTGAAAATGCTGTTCGAACGGCTGACGGGCTGAAGATTATCTGTTAGGAATCGTGCGTTGGCATGCGCGAGAAAACGGGAAGAATACGATGGAAGAAACCGCAGGCGCCGTGAACGAAGAAAACGCCGGAGGCCAGTTCCTGGTCCGGCGGGTGGTGGTGGCCAACCAGCTTGGCCTGCACGCCCGTCCGGCAGGAGCGCTGGCGCAACTGGCCCAGTCCTTCACGAGCGATATATCTCTCGAGTGCGACGGGCAGGAAGTGGACGCGAAAAGCATCCTCGACCTGCTCACGCTGGCCGCGGCCCAAGGCACGCGGCTGGACCTCAAGGCCAGGGGCGAGGACGCCGAGTCCGCCCTCGACCGCATCGAAAAGCTGTTCAAGGAGCGCTTCGGCGAAGGGAAGTAGTGGCCGACAAGATCATCACCGGAATCCCGGTTTCCTCGGGCATCGTCATCGGCAAGGCGGTTTTCGTCAACCGCAGCCATCGCTCGGTGCTGCCCAGGCACACGGTTTCCGCGGACATGGTCGAGGCGGAGAAGGGGCGGCTGGAAAACGCCTTTCTCGTGGCCGGGCAGGAGATGGAAAGCATCCGGGACAAGGTTCCCGGCGAGCTGGAACAGCACCGCCTGATTCTCGATTCCCACCTGATGATGCTCCGCGACCCCAAGCTCATGGGCCGCGCCAAGGAGCACATCCAGACCCTGCGGGTGAACGCGGAATGGGCGCTGGAAAAGGCCGTTTCCGAACTGGCCCAGGCTTTTCTCGGCTTCGACGACGTCTATCTCAAGGAACGCTTCCAGGACGTGCGCCAGGTGGCGGACCGGGTGCAGACGCACCTGCTCGGCACCGTGCGCGACCTGACCACCATCGGGGGCAGGGCCATCATCATGGCCCACGACCTGACCCCGGCGGACACGGTTGAAATCGACGTTTCCCGCATTCTCGGCTTCGCCACCACGCGCGGCGGCAAGACCTCCCACACCGGAATCATGGCCCGCACCCTGGGCATTCCCGCCCTGGTAGGCGTGCAGGAGCTGGAAAACTCCGTCACGGACGGCGACCTCGTGGTCATCGACGGGATCAAGGGCCGCATCGTGGTCAATCCGGACGAGGAGGAGCTGTTCGAGTACAACACGCTCGCCTCCCGGTTCGAGGAATACCAGAAGAAGATCATCCGCCGCTGCCTGCTCCCCGCGGAGACCAGCGACGGCTTCCGGGTCAAGGTGCTGGCCAACATCGAGCTGCTCGAAGAGGTCACCGCCGTCATCGACAACGGCGGCGAGGGCATCGGCCTCTACCGGACCGAATATTCCTACCTGAACCGCACGGACCTGCCCACGGAAGACGAGCTGGCCGAAAAATACGTGGACCTGGCCAGCATCATGTCCCCGCGCAAGGTGGTCTTCCGCACGCTGGACCTCGGCTCGGACAAGAACATCACCGAATTCGGCCAACTGGACGAAGCCAACCCGGCCATGGGCCTGCGGGCCATCCGCTTCTGCCTCAAGCACCCGGAACTGTTCAAGGTCCAGCTGCGGGCCATTCTCCGCGCCAGCGTCTACGGCAACGTCTCGCTGATGTTTCCCATGATTTCGGGCCTGCGCGAGCTGCGCCGGGCCAAGGCGCGGCTCAAGGAGGCCCAGCTGGAGCTTTCGCGCCGGGGCGTGCCCTACAATCCGGACATGCCCGTGGGCATCATGGTCGAACTGCCCAGCGCCGTGATGATCGCCGAGCTGCTGGCCCGCGAGGTGGACTTCTTCTCCATCGGCACCAACGACCTGATCCAGTACAGCATGGGCATCGACCGGACCAATCCCAATGTTTCCTATCTGTACCAGCCGCTGCACCCGGCCATCCTGCGCTCCATCAAGCAGGTCGTGGACGCCGCGCACCAGGCGGGCATCGAGGTCAGCCTCTGCGGCGAGGTGGCTTCCGACCCGTTCTGCGTGCCGATCCTCATGGGCATGCAGATCGACTGCATTTCCCTCTCGCCCCAGGCCATTCCCGGCATCAAGCGCATCATCCGCCAGACCCGCATGGGCGAATGCCGCCAGCTTCTGCGCGACGTGATCAGCCAGCAGACCGTGGGCAGGATCAACCGCATGGTCAAGGACTCGATTTTCAAGAAGTATCCCGAGGAGCTGATGTTCTTCGCGTCCCTGCTGGACAGCGAGGAGCTTCCCGGCTAGCCTCTCAATCCCATGGCGAAAAAATCAAAATCCCCTTCCGGCGACGGTCGCAAGACCATCGGCGTGAACAAGCAGGCCAGACGCCTGTACGAGTTCCTGGAAACCTTCGAGGCCGGGCTTTCCCTGGTGGGCAGCGAGGTCAAGTCCCTGCGCGAGGGCCGCGTGGCCTTCAAGGACGGCTACGTGCGCCTCAAGGACGGCGAGGCCTGGCTCGTGGGCGTGCACATCGCGCCCTGGGACCACACCGGCCCGTATGACCAGCACGACCCGGAGCGGCCCCGCAAGCTGCTGCTGCACAAGCACGAGATCGAGCGGCTCCAGGCCCGCGTGGACCAGAAGGGCCTGACCGTGATCCCCGTGTCCATGTATTTCCGGGGCGGCCGGGTCAAGCTGGAGATCGCGCTCGGCCGGGGCAAGAACGTCCACGACCGCCGCGACGACCTCAAGGCCCGCGACATGGCCCGCGACACGGCCCGCCAACTCGCCGCGTACAAGTAGGCGCGCTTATTTCCGCAATATTTCCTCTGCGATTTCGGAGCGTTGCCTCTCTCTTGACAGATAGGACTAATAGATTAGTCTTACGAGCAAGCGTGTGGTTTGCCTGCTCGTATCGTATGGCAAATCAATCAATATTTTTAGTTGGTTGCCGCACCTTTCGGAAATAGCGAGAAATCCTTCCGCTTATCAGGAGGCGTGAGAGCGTGCTGAATGTCTCGGAACGCGAAGTCCTGGAACGCATGGTTTCGGATAACCCCTGGTGGGAGTCCGGCGGCGTTGCCGCGTTCTACGACGACTTGGGCCGTCGCGACTATTTTCCGGAGTTCTACCGCCTGCTGGCCGTGAGCACGGTGCGCCGGGCCGTGGTGCTCATGGGGCCGCGCCGCGTGGGCAAGACCGTGATGCTCTTCCAGACCGTGGCCGAACTGCTCCGTGCCGGCCAGAACCCGACCAGGATTCTTTATGTTTCCGTGGATATGCCCCTGTTCCAGGGCATGCCGCTGGAACGTCTGATGCGTCTGTTCATGGAGCGCAACGGCATCGACCGCCAGGAACGTATGGTCGTTCTTTTCGACGAGATTCAGTACCTTCCGGACTGGGAGCGGCACCTCAAGAGCCTCATGGACACATATCTGCACGCCCGTGTGGCCGTATCCGGCTCGGCCGCCGCCGCTCTGAAGCTCAAGAGCGACGAGTCCGGGGCCGGGCGTTTCACGGACTATCTCCTGCCCCCGCTGACCTTTGCGGAATACCTTGCCCTGATCGGCAGGGAAGGGGAGCTGGTCCGTGAGCAGGAGGCGCACCAGCCGGAATTGCCTAACTATTCCGTCCGGGACATGGCGGGGCTCAACGCCGAATTCCTGAACTACCTCAACTACGGGGGCTATCCCGAGGCCGTGGCCGATCCGGAGGTGCGCGGCGACCCCGCCCGCTTCATCAAGCGGGACATCGTGGACAAGGTGCTGCTGCGCGACCTGCCCAGTCTCTACGGCATCCAGGACATTCAGGAGTTGAACCGGCTGTTGAATACCGTGGTCTACAACAGCGGGAACGTGCTTTCACTGGACCAGCTCTCCAAGTCGTCCGGGGTGAGCAAGGATACGATCAGGAAGTATCTGGAATATCTGGAGGCGGCCTTTTTGATCCGCAAGGTCCGGCGCATGGACGAGCACGGACGCTGGTTTCAGCGCGAGCGCAGCTTCAAGGTCTACCTGACCAATCCCTCCCTGCGGGCCGCGCTGTTCAGTCCGGTCCGGGATGGGGACGAGGCCATGGGGCTGCTGACCGAAACAGCGATCTTCAGCCAATGGTTCCACTGTCGGGAAGAGCTGGCCTATGCCCGCTGGAAGACCGGGGAGGTGGATCTGGTGCATCTGGATCAGCTCGGCCAGCCTCGCTGGGCGCTGGAGGTCAAGTGGACGGATCGCTATTATGATTCCCCCGAGGAACTGAAGGGCCTGCTGACCTTTGCGCGCAACGTGCTGCGCGCGCCGGCTTCCACGGTCACCGTGACCACCAAGACCCGAAGCGGAGAAAGGAGCGTGCAGGGGCAGCGGATCGATTTCATTCCCGCGAGCCTCTACTGCTACACCGTGGGCAAGAATTTGTTGCAATGGGCGAAGAGGGGCATGGGCGAGAACGAAAATGGCGAATGATCTTTCCGCTTCCGGGCGGAGCTTTCTCTCCGGGCTTTTCCCCGGCGACGGAGCCGTGTTCGCGCCGGAGGAGCTGGTGGCTTTCGCGGGCGACGCCGGCCAGAAGGAGGCCGCGCCCTGGGCGGCGGTGCGGCCGGAGAGCGAGGAGCAGCTTTGCGAGCTGCTCAAGTGGGCCGACGCCGAGCGCGTGCCCGTGTATGCGCGGGCAAGAGGCACGAACAAGGTCGGCCAGACCGTGCCGATCCGCGGCGGGGTGGCGGTTTCCTTCCTGCGGATGAACCGCATCCTGGACATCGACCCGCGCGACTTCGTGGCCGTGGTCCAGCCCGGCGTGGTCACGTCCGAGTTCCAGGCCGAGCTGGCCCGGCAGCGGCTCTTCTATCCCCCGGATCCCGCGTCCATCAAGATTTCCACCCTGGGCGGCAACGTCTCCACCTGCGCCGGGGGCATGCGCGCGCTCAAGTACGGCGTGACCCGCGACCACCTCCTGGGCATGCGCGCGGTGCTGCCCGGCGGCAAGGTGCTGCGCCTGGGCTCCCGCTGCCACAAGGACGTGGCCGGACTGGACCTGACCCGTTTGCTCGCGGGGTCCGCCGGAACCCTGGCGCTTTTTTCCGAGCTGACCCTCAAGCTGTTGCCCCTGCCCGAAGCCTCGGCCTCGGCCCTGGCGGGATTCGCGGATTTCGAGACCGCCCTGGCCGCAGCCGCCGGGGTCTTCCAGGCGGGGCTGCTGCCCTCGGCCCTGGAGTTCATGGACGCCGTGACCCTGGAGGCGCTCTCCCGCGAGTTCACCGGGCCGGAATACGCCTGGCTGGGCCGCGCCCGCGCCGCGCTGCTCTTCCGGCTGGACGGCTCGGCTGCGGCGGTGCGCGCCGAGACGCAGACCCTTGGGAGCGCGCTGGACGAATACGCGCCCGTATTTCTGGAAACGGCCTCCGGCCCGGACGAGGAAATCCTCTGGGACGTGCGCCGGGCCGTCAGCCCCAGCCTGTTTCATCTCGCTCCGGACAAGAGCGGCGAGGACGTGGCCGTGCCGCGCGGCAGAGTGCTGGAGGCGGTGCGCGGCCTGGCGGCCATCGGCGAGCGCCTGGGCCTGCGCACGGCCTGCTTCGGCCACCTGGGCGACGGCAACCTGCACTCCAACATCCTCTACGACCGGGCCAAAGGGCAGGCGGACGCGGCCCGGCAGGCCAAGGCCGAACTGTTCAAGCTCGTGCTCTCCCTGGGCGGGACCATCACGGGCGAGCATGGCGTGGGCCTGTCCAAGAAGGACTGGCTCGCGGACCAGATCGGCCCGGTGGAGCTGGACATCATGCGGCGGCTCAAGGCCGCGTTCGACCCGCACGGAATCATGAACCCCGGCAAGGAGTGGGCATGAGCGGTGCAGGGGGGCGCGGCGAGGCGCGGGACGGCTCCGGCTGCATCCTCTGCGGCAAGTGCCTTGCGGTCTGCCCGCTGCTGGGGGCCACGGGCCGGGAGGAGCTGGCCCCGCGCGCCAAGGCCCGGCTGGCCGCGCATCTGCTGGAGCGTCCCGAAGAACTGGACGGCCGCGACGCGGCCCGGCTGGCCGCGCTCTGCCTGGGCTGCGGCCGCTGCGCCGAGGCCTGCGGCCAGGGGGTCGAACCGGCTTCCCTGGTGGCCCGGCTGCGGGCCGCGCATCCGGGCTGGCGCGAATGGCTCTGGAAGCAGTGGATCGGCCGGGCGGAAACGCTCTGGCCCGCCGCCTTCCGAGCGGGAAAATTTTTGGGCCGAACCCCGGAAAGCCTGTTCCCCGGACGTTTCGGCGCGCTGCTGAAATCGCTGCGGGGTCTGGACCGCCCGCGCATCGATGCTTATGTACGCCTCACGGCCGGACCAAAGGCGGAAGCGCAGGAATGGACCGGCGCGCGCGAGGCGCTGCTGTTTTCGGGCTGCGCCGGGCGGTTCGCCCGGCCCGACTGGGACGAAGCGGCTAGGCGTCTGCTCGCCGGGATCGGCCTGCCGCGCATCGACGCGGACTTCGCCTGCTGCGGCTCCACGCTCGGCGGTGCGGGCCTGCTGGAAGAACAGGCCGAGGCCCGCAGGAGAAACGTGGAGATCTGGCGCGCGGCAGGGCGGCCCGCGCTGGTAGCGTACTGCGCCTCCTGCGTGCGGGGGCTTGCGGAATACGCCGCCGACGGGGAACTTTTCACGGACGGGGACGAAGCCGCGCTCTGGGCCGGGCGGGTCACGCCTCTGGCCCGGCTTTTGAAATCCGCCCGCTTTGTGGTATCGGAGAACGCGCCGCAGGCCGTGGGCTACCACCGCCCCTGCCACGCGCCCGAACCGGACGAGGATCTGGCCCTGCTGCGGGCCGTGCTGGGCGGGCGGCTGCGTCCCCTGCCGGACCGCTGCTGCGGATTCGGCGGCGCTCTGCGGCTGGCCGCGCCCGGACTGGCCGAGGCTGTTTCCGCCCGGAGGGCGGCCGACCTCGCCGGAGCGGAGCAACTGCTCACGGGCTGCACGGCCTGCGCCCTGGAGCTGGCGTCCATCGCGCCGGAAACGACGCGAACAGGCCACTGGCTCGAATTATTTTCATAGAGAATCCCACCAGGAAGAACTGGAGAAAGGCATGTTCAAGAAGATTTTCGGTTCCAAGAACGACCGGTACCTGAAGAAATGCCGGCCCATCGTGCAGAAGGTCAACGACCTGGAAGGCCGCATGAAGGCGCTTTCCGACGACGAGATGCGGGCGCAGATATCGGCGTGGCGGACCGAAGTCCAGAACGGACGCGAGCTGGACGACCTGCTGCCGGAGTGTTTCGCCCTGGTGCGCGAGGCGGGCATCCGCTCCCTGGAGATGCGCCACTTCGACGTGCAGATCATCGGCGGCATCGCCCTGCACGAGGGCAACATCGCGGAGATGCGCACCGGTGAGGGCAAGACCCTGGTGGCGACGCTGCCCGTGGTGCTCAACGCCATTTCCGGACGGGGCGTGCACGTGGTCACGGTCAACGATTACCTGGCCAAGCGCGACGCCGAATGGATGGGGCGGCTCTATGGATTCCTCGGCCTCAGCGTGGGCGTGGTCGTGCACGGCCTCACGGACGAGGAACGCCAGGCGGCCTACGGCGCGGACATCACCTACGGAACGAACAACGAGTTCGGCTTCGACTATCTGCGCGACAACATGAAGTTCTACAAGGAACAGCTCGTCCAGCGCGAACTGAACTACGCCATCGTGGACGAGGTGGACTCCATCCTCATCGACGAGGCCCGGACCCCGCTGATCATTTCCGGCGCCATCCAGCAGTCCACCAAGCTCTACGGCCAGATCGACCAGGTCATCCCGCATCTGAAGAAGTGGGACAAGACCGAGGAAGAGATCGCCATGGAGAAGGACGGGCAGAAGCCGGAGCCGCGCGGCGACTTCGAGGTCGACGAGAAGGCCCGCGCCGTGACCCTGACCGAGCCGGGCGTGGAAAAGGTCGAAAAGCTGCTCGGCATCGACAACCTGTTCGATCCGCAGCACATCACGGCCCAGCATCACGTGCTCCAGGCCCTCAAGGCCCACCACATCTTCAAGCGCGACGTGGACTATGTCGTCAACGACGGGCAGGTGGTCATCGTGGACGAGTTCACGGGCCGCCTCATGCCGGGCCGCCGTTTTTCGGACGGCCTGCACCAGGCCCTGGAGGCCAAGGAACACGTCAAGGTGGAGAGCGAGAACCAGACGCTGGCCTCCATCACCTTCCAGAACTATTTTCGCATGTACGACAAGCTCGCGGGCATGACCGGCACGGCGGACACCGAGGCCGTGGAGTTCCGGGAAATCTACGACCTGGACGTGGTCGTGATTCCCACGCACCGCGAGATGGTCCGCAAGGACCGCCCGGACCTGATCTTCCGCACGCAGAAAGAGAAATACGACTGCATCGTCGAGGACATCGCCGAAAAGCACAAGCTGGGGCAGCCCTGCCTCGTGGGCACGGTGTCCATCGAGAAGTCCGAGATGCTCTCGGCCCTGCTCAAGAAGCGCCGGGTGCCGCACAACGTGCTCAACGCCAAGAACCACGAGCATGAGGCCGAGATCGTGGCCGAGGCGGGCCACGCGGGCAAGGTCACCATCGCCACGAACATGGCGGGCCGAGGCACGGACATCAAGCTGGGCGAGGGCGTCAAGGAGCTGGGCGGCCTGCACATCATCGGCACCGAGCGCCACGAGTCCCGCCGCATCGACAACCAGCTGCGCGGACGTTCCGGCCGCCAGGGCGACCCGGGATCCTCGCGGTTCTATCTCGCCCTGGACGACGACCTCATGCGCCTGTTCGGCTCGGACCGCATCTCCGGGATCATGGAGCGCATCGGCATGCCCGAAGGCGAGCCCATCGAGAACAAGATGGTCTCCAAGGCCATCGAGAACTCGCAGCACCGCGTGGAAAACCACAACTTCGAAATCCGCAAGCAGCTCCTGGACTTCGACAACGTCATGAACCAGCAGCGCGAGGTCATCTACTCCCAGCGCCGCGAGATCATGACCGCCGAGACCATGGACGAGATCGTGGCCGGGTACAGCGCCGACCTGCTGGACGACATCTATGCGAACCTGGAGCAGGGCCGCAAGACCGGGGACGAGGAAGCCGAGACCGAGGCCCGCAAGCGGCTGGAGGAGATCTTCAACTTCGAGCGCTTCGAGGCCTTCCGGGGCGAGCTGCCCGACCGCGAAACCGCGGACAAATGGCTGGAAGAGGTCTTCGAGCAGCTCAAGGCCATGGCCAAGGGCGCATACCAGGAAGTGCTGCGCTACTTCGTGCTGGAGGCCCTGGACCGCAACTGGAAGGACCACCTCCTGAACATGGACCACCTGCGCGACGGCATCGGCCTGCGCGGCTACGGCCAGAAGGATCCCAAGCAGGAGTACAAGCGCGAGGGCTTCCAGCTCTTCCAGGAGATGCTCTTCGTCCTGCGCGAGAACGCCCTGCGCGCCCTGACCCACGTGCGCATCCGCGACGAGGTGCGCGAGGAGGAGTTCCAGCACGAGGACCGCGCCAAGCTGAACTATGCGGGCGGCGGCGACAAGGCGGACAAGCCCGCGAAGCAGCCTGTGGTCAAGGACGACAAGGTCGGCCGCAACGACCTTTGCCCTTGCGGGTCCGGCAAGAAATACAAGAAGTGCTGCGGCCGCTGAGGCCGCGGTTGCTCGGAGCGCGCCCGTGATCCGGGGGGCGAAGGGCGCGCCCGGGCGAACCGAAAGGGAGAGCGATGCAGGAACGTGACGAGCGCGGGAGGGAGGTGCTCGGCGTCTACTCGCACAGCCTGAAGTACCAGTACCAGTTCGGCGAGCGGGGCTCCAGCTACCGCCAGGGAACGTACTGGTTCGTCATCCGGCTGGACGAGGAGCGATATTCGGTGCAGCCCCTGAATGGGCATCACCTGCCGTCCGGCGTGACCAAGACCGTGACCAAGGAAGAGTTCCTCCAGTATTACACGCCGGAGATGGAGTACTTTCGCAAGCACACGGCCCCGGCCCTGGAGAGCCTGCGCGAGAAGCTCTTCATGGGCCGCCGCTTTTTCGACATGGGCCGCCTGGACAAGGCCGAAAAGCTCTTCTGCTCCATCGTGCTTCAGGACGAGACCAACATCGACGCCAACACGGGCTTGACCGAGGTCTACGCCAACCAGAAACGTTTCACCGATCTGCGTACCGTGCTCGACAGGCTTTTCGGCGTGGACGATCTCTTCCGGGAACAGCAGCGCCACAAGTTCAACGAGTTCGGCATCCTTCTGCGCAAGCAGGGCCTTTTCGACGATGCGGTGCGGTTTTATCGCAAGGCCCTGGAAGTGAATCCGGAAGACGACCACCTGCACTTCAATCTGGCCCGCGCCTATTACGAGCGCGGCAGGAAGGACAGCTGCCTGGAACATCTCTACGAGTGTCTGCGGCTCAACCCGGGGCTCGTGGAAGCCGCCTGCTTCCTGGACCACATCGAGGAGGAGGACGCCAAGGAGTCCGGGAGCTGATCGCTCCGCCTCCGCCTGTTGCGCCGATCGGCGACGTGCATGCGAAAAGCCGCTCCGGGAATCCGGAGCGGCCTTTTTTTTGACGATCAGGGAAAGGCGGTGCCGCCGCGCGATCAACTGCGCTTTTCGGCCAGCCGCAGACCCAGGGCGCGGGCTTCCGCCATGTCTTGAGGGAACTGGGCATCGTGGTGCGCTTTCTTGCCCTCCGGGTCGAAACGCGTGCAGAGGTACTTGGAATAGTCGTCGAACTGGAGCGTGTCCGGCACGAACAGGGTTTCCAGATTGCCGAAAACGTGGTGGATGAACTCCCTGGTCTTGCGCAGGTGCGGGAAAAGGCCCATGTCCAGGGCGTCCTGCTCGGAAAGGTTCATGGTGTAGATCAGCCCGACGCGGCCCTGGCCCGCATAGAGCGAAGTGCGTTCCGGAGTATAGGTGTAGAGCGGGAAAAGCAGCCGTTCCAGCAGGCAGCGCATCATGCCGGACTCGGACCAGAAGTAGACCGGCGTGCCGAGCAGGATCACATCCGCGTCGAGCACGCGGTCCAGCAAGGGGTTCAGTTCGTCCTGCACCGCGCAGCGGCCATAGCTCGCGCCGCCGAGCTTCTTGCAGGCGAAGCAGCTGATGCAGCCCGTGTAGCGCAGGTCATAGAGGTGCACCAGTTCCGTGGCGGCTCCGGCCTGGGCCGCTCCGGCAAGGCCCTGCTCCAGGAGCCGGGCGGTGTTCCATTTCTTTCTCGGACTGCCGTTGATGGCGATGGCTTTCATGGTCGTTCGCTCCGTCTTGGGGTGTGTTCGGGGCAGGTTGGAGCAGCAGAGGGAAAAGATCAAGTACGCACTCTTTGGGAAGCGCGTACCCAAAAAGATACCATGACGCGCGGAGGGAGATCGCTTCCATGTGTCGCCTCAGGCGGAATAGCCGGCGCCGGCGGGCGGGCTCAAGGACGCAGGAGGTCGAATTTGACCCGCAGCGCTCCGAGGTGAAAGGCGGTATGCGCAAGCAGGCCAGCCGCGCCCCAGGCCGACTGCGCATCCACCGGGACATGCTCGGCCACGGCGGCCTCCAAAGCGGCCCCGCGCTGCTCAAGTCTGTGCCGGAGCGCGGCCCATTCTTCGTCATCCGTTTCACTCCGCGACCAGCTTTCGTCCCAGTCCGGCGCAATGTCGCGCTTCCCGGTGATCCAGTCCAGGAACACGTCAAAGCTGGTGGCCAGATGATAGGCGTGGGTCGCCACGGAAAATCCGGCCACGGGACGCGAGGCCTCTTCGGCGGAGAGACCTGCCAGCAGGGAAAAAAGTCCGTCGTCTCCGGGGTCGAGGAACGCGCCGCTTTCGTCCGCTCCGTGCAGGCACTCGTGCAGGACCACAAGAAGTTGTTTCGTGATCTCGGTTGCCGAAAGGGTAGTCGTCATTCCAGCGCTCCTCTTGAGGTTGCTTCATGCGGGAAATGGTCGCCTTCGCAGTGGCGGTGGCGGCAGACGCGAAGCGGGGGCATTCAAGGCTTTGCCCCTGCCCAAGCGCCAACAGAGTAATATTCACTGTTTTCGTCTGCGGTTGCAAGCAAGCAGGAATTTTTTGAGTCCATAGCAAAAAATGAGCACTCCAAAAGCGGCCATCGTCCACCCCGCCCAAGGGTGAGCCGGAAATGTGTCTACCTTTGTAAAAGTACCCGTTCTTGCGATATCGAGGCCATATAAAAAAGTTATAAAACCGAGCAAAAGAAAGAATAAGGGACTATTCATCCAATTTCTCCTCGATGCGACCAATTATAGCTCCACCAAGTCCTGCCCAATTGCTCGGCGGCGGACCGGGAACTTGCCTTCCCTGCACGAAATCCATTGCCGCCTGGCCCTTCTCCGGATTGGTGGCGGGCCGGGTGGCCATGGCCGCGCCCGCTTCGGTCAATGATAAAACGGGGCGGAATTCCGCCCCGCGTGGATTCATTCACTCTCGTCGTTCTGCTCGGGATCCTTCTTTGGGGTACTGGGCTTCCAAATTTTGCTCAATAGCCCATATATGCCGTAGGCCAGGAATACCACCCCCGCAAGAGAAACGACCCAGCCAGCCCAACGGAAGGCCGGAAAGGTGTCAGCCTGGGTAACTGTGCCGCCAATGGCGATCGCTTGACCACAGATGATCATAATTAGTCCAAAAACGATATTGGAATACGTTTGCTTACTCATCGCGTATCTTCTCGTAGATATCTTTTGCGGCATGAATTCCGAAGCCAGTATATCCGGCTTTGCTGACCGGCGGCG
>NZ_ATVA01000015.1:300000-385608 GCF_000420485.1 Paucidesulfovibrio longus DSM 6739
ACGGCCTGGACGCGAATGGAATCGCCGGCCGCGTGCGGGCCATTGTTGCATAGGGCGCCGCCAAAGGTGGGACAACGCCCCGGCGGACGAAGGAAACTGGACAATCTCTGCACCGTCAGAGTAGTATTCGGCATTTTACAAAAGGATAGGTAGATGCAGGCTGTCATTCTTTGCGGTGGCCTCGGCACTCGTCTGCGCGAGGAGACCGAATTTCGCCCCAAGCCCATGGTCAACATCGGGAGCAAGCCCATCCTCTGGCACATCATGAAGATATACGCCACCCAGGGGATCACCGAATTCGTCCTGTGCCTCGGCTACAAGGGCGAGATGATCAAGAACTACTTCTGCCACTACGAGCTGATGAACAACGACGTCACGCTCGAACTCGGCAGGCCGGACCAGCTCTGCATCCACCAGAAGCACTCCGAGGCAGGCTGGAAGATCACCCTCGCGGACACCGGCCCCAAGACCCTCAAGGGCGGCCGCCTCAAGCGCATCGAAAAATACATCGACGGCGACACGTTCATGGTCACCTACGGCGACGGCGTGGCCGACGTGGACCTCAAGGCCCTGCTCGCCTTCCACAAAAGCCACGGCAAAATGGCCACGGTCACCGGCATCTCGCCCAAATCCCAGTTCGGCATCCTGAACACCGACGACGCCCAGGTCAAATCGTTCATGGAAAAACCTGATCAGGTCAGCACCGACCTGGTCAGCGGCGGCTTTTTCGTCTTCGACAGGCGGCTGTTCTCCTATCTCAGCGAAGATGAGGACTGCGACTTCGAATACGGTCCACTGGAACAGATCGCCAGAGAAGGCGAGCTCATGGTCTACCGCCACGACGGCTACTGGTCCTGCATGGACACCCTGCGCGACACCGAGCACCTGAACGACCTCTGGAACCGGGGCGCGGCCCCCTGGAAGATCTGGTAATGCGCCGGGCCGGGCTTTTCGGCAACGCCTATGACGGAACCCGTGTTTTTCTCACCGGAAACACGGGCTTCAAGGGCTCCTGGCTCCATCTCTGGCTGGAAGCGCTGGGAGCCAAGGTCACGGGCTTTTCCCTGGCCCCGCCCTCGGAGCCGTTCCACTTCCCTCTGCTCGACCTCGAAGGCTCCACCGTCACGGGCGACATCCGCGACCGCGCGCAGCTCGCCCGCGCCATGGCCGAGGCCAGGCCGGACATCGTCTTCCATCTGGCCGCCCAGCCCCTGGTCCGGCGCTCCTACGCCCAAGCGCCGGAGACGTTCGAAACCAACGTCATGGGCACGGTCAACCTCTTCGAGGCCTGCCGCGCAACGCCATCCGTCCGGGCCGTCGTGAACATCACCAGCGACAAGTGCTACGAACAGCTGGAATCGCCGCGCGGCTACGTCGAATCCGATCCCATGGGCGGCCACGATCCCTATTCCTGCTCCAAGGGATGCGCCGAGCTGGTCACCGCGTCCTACCGCCGATCGTTCTTCGCGCCCGCGCAGCCGCCCGTGCTGCTGAGCTCGGTCCGGGCGGGCAACGTCATCGGCGGCGGGGACTGGGGCGAGGACCGACTCATCCCGGACATGATGCGGGCCGCAGCGCAAAGCCGCGAATGCATCATCCGCAGCCCCCTTTCCGTGCGTCCCTGGCAGCACGTCCTGGAGCCGCTCTGCGGATACCTCATGCTGGGCCGACGCCTGCTGAACGGAGAATCGGTCTTTGCCGACGGCTGGAACTTCGGCCCGGCGAACAACTCCTTCCTGACCGTGGCGGAAGTGGCCGAAGCTGTTGCAGCTCATTGGCCCGCCGCTCGCCACCGCGCATCCCCCCCGTCCAACGCTCCCCACGAAGCCGCCATGCTCCGGCTGGACACCCGGAAGGCCCAGGAGGAACTGGACTGGATTCCCCTTTGGGACACCAGGCGGGGAATCCGGGAGACCGCCCGCTGGTACAAGGCGTATTATGAAGACGGCGAGGTGCTCACGCGGCAGCAGCTCGAAACGTACGTCAACGAGGCACGGCATGCGAACCGGGCCTGGACGGGGAACGCGGAATGATCTTCGAGCCGACCCCGCTCCAGGGCGCATTCGTGATCATCCCCGAACCCTTCCGCGACGAGCGCGGCGGGTTTGTCCGGGCCTTCTGCTCCCGCGAGCTGGAAGAGATCGGCTTTTGCGAACGCATCGCGCAGATCAACCAGTCCTACACCACCAGCAAGGGAACGGTACGCGGGCTGCACTTCCAGCATCCGCCGCACGGCGAGACGAAATTCGTCCGCTGCCTGCGCGGGGCCGCCTTCGACGTCATCGTGGACATCCGCGCCGGCTCGCCCACCTTTCTGCAATGGTTCGCGCGCACCCTGACGCCGGAAAACATGCAGACCATGTTCATCCCGCAGGGGTTCGCCCACGGATTTCAAGCCCTTGAAGCCGACACCGAGCTGCTCTATCTCCATTCGACCCATTATGCGCCGGGCCACGAGGGCGGGCTGCGCCACGACGACCCGGCCCTGCGCATCCGCTGGCCGCTTCCCGTGACCGTCCTCTCGGACCGGGATCGCAACCATCCTGAAATCACGGAAGACTTCTCCGGAGTCCAGTTATGAATTGCCGCTTCTGCAACACGCCGCTCTCGCACCAGTTCATCGACCTTGTCGGCTCGCCGCCGTCCAACTCGTTTCTCTCCTCCGAGCAGCTGAACGAGCCGGAAACGTACTACCCGCTGAAGCTCTTCGTCTGCCGCGAGTGCCATCTGGTGCAGATCGACGAATACAAGAAGTCGGACGACATCTTCAGTTCCGAATACATCTATTATTCCTCGTACTCCACATCCTGGCTCAGGCACGCCGAGCAGTACGTCGAAATGATCGCCCGGCGTCTGGACCTCGGGCCGCAAAGCCTGGTCATGGAAATCGCATCCAACGACGGGTATCTGCTCCAGTACGTCGCGGCCAGGGGCATTCCCTGCCTCGGCGTCGAGCCCGCGGTGGAGACTTCCGAGGTAGCCCGGAGCAAGGGCATCGAGGTGCTCAACGAGTTTTTCGGCAAGACGCTGGCCGCCCGCCTTTCCGGCCAGGGACGGCAGGCCGACCTCATCGTGGGCAACAACGTCCTGGCCCACGTGCCCGACATCAACGACTTCGTGGCCGGATTGGCCGAAGCCCTCAAGCCCGGCGGCACCGTGACCATGGAGTTCCCGCACCTGATGCGGCTGGTGTCCGAAAACCAGTTCGACACCATCTACCACGAACACTTTTCCTACCTCTCCTTCCACACGGTGCAGCGCATCTTCGCCGCGCACGGGCTGAAGGTCTACGACGTGGAGGAGCTGCCCACCCACGGCGGTTCGCTGCGGGTCTACGCGGGCCATGCCGAAAACGCGGCCCAGCCCGTCGGGCCGGGCGTATCCCAAATGCTTGAGAGCGAACGCGCCGCCGGAATGATGGAGATGGACTACTACGAAGGCTTCCAGGCCAAGGCCGACAAGGTCAAGCACGACCTGCTGGAGTTCCTGATCGACGCGCGGCGCTGCGGCAAGAAGGTCGCGGCCTATGGCGCCGCGGCCAAGGGCAACACCCTGCTGAACTACTGCGGCGTGAAGACCGACCTCGTCTCCTTCGTTGTCGACCGCTCGCCCCACAAGCAGGGGAAGTTCCTGCCCGGCTGCCACATCCCGGTGGTCGGCGAGGACGTCCTGCAGACGGAACAGCCCGACATCGTGCTCATCCTGCCCTGGAACATCAAAGACGAGATCATCGAACAACTGGCCTACTGCAAGAAGTGGGCGGCGCAATACGCCATTGCGATTCCGTCCTTGCGAAGCGGAAAAATATAGCAGGATTCGCGGATTCGACTCTGCTTTTCTTTTCGTCAGAACAACGTGCGTCCCGCCCTACCCCGCCCCCCCCGCAACCCAAGCCCCGCGCGGGGAGAAAGAAGTTGACCCATCAAACGTATTTCATTAACCATCCACAAAACAACATACAAAGCCGACCGTTATGGACTCCGGCATTGGATCGGGTGAGAAATGGACCCCATACGCGAATTCGAAAAGACCAGGGAACAACTCGTCGCCGACCAGGGCGACAACGCTTTGCTGAAGGATCATGCCGCACACTTCGCCTGCGAGTCCATGAGAAGCAAATACACCTACAACTTCAGCTGGATGGGCCGCCCGATCATTCAGTATCCGCAAGACATGATTGCGATGCAGGAGATCATCTGGAACGTTCAGCCGGACATCATCATTGAAACCGGCATCGCGCATGGCGGCTCCCTGGTGTATTACGCCTCCCTGCTGGAGCTGATCGGAGGTCCGGGGTACGTCCTCGGCGTCGACATCGACATTCGCGCCCACAATGAAGACGCCATCAAAAAGCATCCCATGTGCAAACGAATCAAGATGATCCAGGGGTCATCCGTGGATCAGCAGATCGTCGAGCAGGTACTGGAACATGCGCAAGGAAAGAAGCGCGTGCTGGTGGCCCTGGATTCCAACCATACACACGAGCATGTGGCGAAAGAACTGCAACTCTACTCGCCGCTTGTGACCAAAGGCAGCTATCTGGTCGTGTTTGACACCGCTGTCGAGTTTGCGCCTGACGAACTGAACGACGACAGGCCCTGGAGCGTCGGGAACAATCCGATGACCGCAGTTCGAGAGTTCCTCAAAACGACCCCGCGCTTTGAAATCGATGCAACCTTCGACAACAAGCTGTTGATCAGCATGGCGCCCAACGGCTACCTGCGTTGCATCGCGGACTGAGAACAAGCACGTTTATTAACTGACGACATCTCCCAGGAGGCACCTTGCATTCTTTCTTCAAAGCCCTCATCAGGCCGATGAAATACATCCCCTGCCTGCGCGGCGTTCGCGACAAGCTGATCGACCGTGAATTGATCTTCACGCGGGGCAAGGTGACCTTCAATGAAAACGACCTGATCCTTGTTCATCGCAACCCCCATTTCATGGAGAACGAACGATTCATCGAAGCCTATGACAAGGGGCGGCGCTATGATCCGAACTACCCTCCGATCCACTGGAGACTGCATACGATCTGCTGGGCCGCGAAACAGGGGTTGGCCCTCCAGGGAGATTTCATCGAGTTCGGCGTTAACAACGGCTTCTTCGCCGAAACCCTCGTGCAATACACGAACTTCAGCCAATATGACCGCAAGCTCTACCTCGTGGACACCTTCGAAGGGATGCAGGGCGAGCTTCTCTCCAACCGAGAGCTGAGCCTGACGGACTTCGACAAGGGCAACTACAACCACGACACCCACGACTGGTATCCGCAAGTCAGGAAACGCTTCGAGCCCTACCCCAACGTTGAGGTCGTGAAGGGGGCCGTCCCCGGCATTCTGGCTTCGCTGGAACATATCGAACGCCTCGCTTACGTTTCCATCGACATGAATTGCACGGTCCCTGAAATCGCCGCGGCCGAATTCTGCTGGGACAGAATGCCCACAGGAGCTGTGATCGTTTTGGACGACTACGGCTTCACCAAGCATACGGAACAGCGCGACGCGTTCGATGCTTTCACGAAGGAAAAGGGGATCGAAGTCATGCTTCTGGCGACAGGGCAAGGCATCATCGTCAAACCGTAAGGCCACTCATCCCAACGCGGACATCCCGTTCCCCTCGATAGAAAGACGCATGGCGGCCTCCGCGCTTTTGAGCGCTGAGCTTGGAATGCGGTTCGAGACCGATGCAGGGAGCCAAAGAAAATGGAATTTCTCGTAACCGGGGCAAGCGGCTTCGTCGCCCGTCACCTCATTCCGCATTTGCTGAACTGCGGGCACAAGGTGGTGGCCACTTCCCGCACCGGGAACAGTTTCATCAATTCCCTGTCCGGAAGCAACCTGACCTTCGTTCCGTATGACCTGTCCGACGAAGGCAAGGGCCTCTTCGATCTGTTTCACCGACCGGATCACCTCATCCATCTGGCCTGGGAAGGACTTCCCAATTACATGGAGTCCTTTCACGTGGAGGACAACCTCCCCCGCCACCTTCGATTCGTCCAAACCCTGCTCGACGAAGGCCTCCGGGCCATGACCGTGGCCGGAACCTGCCTGGAGTACGGCATGAAATCCGGCTGTCTGGCCGAAAGCATGGCTGCCGAGCCCACCGTGCCCTATGCCCAGGCCAAGGACATGCTCCGCCGGGAACTGGAGCGGCGCACAGAGAAATACGGCGCATCCCTGCGCTGGCTTCGCTTCTTCTACCTCTATGGACCGGGGCAATCGCCCAGGAGCCTTCTCCCCCAGCTGGAGGCCGCTGTGCGTCGCGGCGATGCGACTTTTCCCATGTCCCCCGGCGACCAGGTTCGGGATTTCCTGCACATCCATGAGGCGGCCGGACAGATCGCCGCGATAGCCCTTCAGAACGAAGTGACCGGGGTCATCAATTGCTGCAGCGGCAGTCCGACGTCCGTGCTCGATTTCGTGTCCCGGCACATCAAGGCCAATGGATGGGAGATCACCCCCGAGCTGGGAGTCTATCCCTATGCCGACTACGAGCCCAAAGAATTCTGGGGCGACACGGTGAAACTTCGTTCTGCTTTCGAGCGTTCCTGACTACAAACGGGCTTGCCCCGAAAGGCTTTGCCGACCATGACCCAGCCTCGCGTCCCCAAGATTTCGCTTGGATTGCCGGTATACAATTCCAAAAATACGATCAGAAACGCGCTCGACGCGTTGCTCGGACAGACGTTTACCGATTTCGAGCTGATCATCTCGGACAACTGTTCCGACGACGGCACATTCGAAATCTGCCGGGAATACGCGGAGCGCGACCCGCGAATCCGGCTCTACCGCAATGAATCCAATCTCGGAATAACGGAGAATTTCAGAATCGTCTGCAGAAAAGCCCGTGGGGAATACTTTCATTGGGTGGCCGGAGACGATTCCTGGGCAAAGGAATATCTGGGCACCCTTTCCGGAATGCTCGATTCCTCTCCGCGCGCCTCTCTGGCCGCCGCGCTGCTGCACCGCGAATATGAAGACGGGTCTACCCTTCCGACAATCCGATACGAAGGGAAGGACAATCCCGAAAAATTGCCTCGTTTCCTGATCGCCGCAAGATGCATCAGCAGCAGAACGAAAATTCGCGACAAAAAATACGGTCTCTTCGTATGCAGCCTGATGCGGACGAAATATCTGCAAGAAAATATTGACTTCATGCCCCTACAGCTTGGAGAACGCCCCCTTATCGCCTTCCTTGCCCTGTGCGGCCCGATACTCGTGCTCAACACGGAACTCATGATCAAGCGGCTGCATCGAAACCCGTTCTGCGTGCGAAATCCCGACGACGCCTACAGCACAATCGACTTCCACCACTCGCTGCTGGACAAGCTCAAGATGACTTTCGCCTTCCTGTGGAAGACCCGGTCCATCTCTCCCCTGACCAAAATCATCCACCTGCCCCTGCTTGCGGGCACGCTTTTGACCGAGAGAAAAGTGAGAAAAGCCATCAAGCTGCGCCTGAAATCCGAGGAAAATCCAAACGTCGATGAGTAAAGGCTTCTCCCGCTCCGGCAACGCTCCGACAGGAAAAGGGACGGATGCCTAGCGGTATTGGGGCGGCAGATCCGCTGTGAAGTAGGATTTTTCGCGGGTCTTGATGGTCAGGTTCGGCGAACTTCCGAACACGATGGAGCAGTCGGGAATCACCGCGTCCTTCACATAGGCGTTGGCCCCAAGAACCACGTGGTCGCCGATGCGGCAGTCGCCGAGGATCTTGGCCCCGGACATCATGGTCACGTTGACGCCGATCACGGGGTAGATGCCCTTGTTGTTGCCCACGGTGCAGTTCTGCGAAAAGCGGAAGAAATTCCCGAAGCGGCCCCGCCCGATGACGCTGCCCACCGGATGGTCCAGAAAGAAAACGTCCGGCATTTCGACTTCGTAAAAGAGATCGAACCCGTTGAGCGCCTTGTTCAGGTAATAGACCCTGTCGGCCAGGGTGCCGACGGATTCGCGCAGGCGGAAGATCGAATTCGAGAGATAGTACAGGAAAATGGCGTACTGGCTGGACTGGAACGGGTTGAAGTAGACTTCGCCCCCACGCCGATAATACCGCGACGATTCGTGCGCAAAACAGTGCTCGCAGCGTTTGAGCGCCGATTCGACCCCCTGCTCCAGAAGCACCCTTTCTTCGGAATGAAAGAGAAAAAGGCTGCCCAACTGCCGGGCCACCAGATCAAAAAGTTCCGTCTTTGGAATTTCAATTATCATGGTTTTCCGCCCGTTGTTCTCTCAGGTGCGCGGCGCGGGCAGAATCAGCCCGGCGCCGCGTCCTTGGTGATCTAACTTTCCAGCGAATACCCGTACTTCTCCATGGCCGCCTTCAACGCGGCAACGCCTGCGTCGTCCATCTCCGCGTAATAGGAACTCGTGTACCGCTTGCAGATGCCCCGCAATTCCAGGATGGCCTTTTCTTCCGCGGCCTGGAGAAAGTTGTTGGACTTTCCGCCCTTGGGCCATTCGGAAAGAAACGAGCTGAGCCGTTGCTGTTCCTTGAGCGCGGCTTCGAATCCCTGCTCCCTGAACGCCTTGTAGACGTTGATCATGGCTTCGGGCACCGCCGAACCGAGGCTGGAGGTGTGCCCCTTGACGCCCATGCCCAGGCAGGCGGCGAACTGGCTGGCAACGGCCGTGATGACCTGGAAGCCCTCATCCTGCAAGGCCGAAACCTTGAGGATGTTCACGGCGTCCTTGGTGGAATACTTCACTCCGGCGATGTTCGGATAGCCCTTCATGCCGGCCACGAATTCCGGGGTGAACGGCTTGGACCAGTTGGCGCTGGTGTACATCCAGAGCGGCTTCGAGACGTTGTCCGCGATGTGCCGGTAAAACCAGCCCAGACGTTCGAAGGAGAGCAGCGTGTGGTAGGGCATCACGTGGTAATACTCGAAATCCAGCCCTTCGATGTCCTTGGCGAAGCGGAGGATGTCCTCCATGGCGAAGAATCCGGTCCCGACCACCAGCGGCAGGCGTCCGGCGTTCTGCTCCGTCACGATCCGGGCGACCTGGAGGCGTTTTTCATAGGACAGGTTCATGTCCTCGCTGCCGGTGCCGAGCACCCACAGCCCGCCGATGTCCTTGGTGGCCAGAAAATCCACAAGACGGCGCAGGCCGGCTTCGTCCACGTCGCCGGTTGCGGTGAACGGGGTGGACAGGACAGGAATGACGCCTTCGATGCGACGCGGCTGACTCATATTACTCGCTTCCCTTTTTTCTCAGATGTTCGATGTAGGCCTCGGCCTTGAGGAAATCGGCCTCGGTGTCGATGTCCGTGGAGTGGTATTCATCCATGAAGATCGGCACCTGGCGCGGAGAAATGTGCTTGCGCTCGCGCACGAACCACGGCCGTTTCATGGCGTAAATGGATGCGTTGTACATGTAGAACGGTTCCACCTCTGCCGGATCGGCGATGGGATGGTAGTCCTCCAAAACGCCGTCCCGCACGGCCTTGAGGATGGGATCGCGCTTCTTGTAAGGCCCCTTGACGCTGACCGCCGTGTCCAGATCGGACTCCCACAGCCGCGTCACGGCCTCGTCGATGTGCTCCGGATCGCGGATGGGACAGGTGGGCTGGAGCAGGACCATGATGTCGTACGGCTTGCCCGTGGCGCGCTCCATGAACTCCATGGCATGCATCACGGTGTCGATGTTGCGGACCTTGTCGCCCGCAAGTTCGTCCGGACGCTTGAAGGGCACGGGCGCACCCCACTTGCGGGCCACCTCCAGGATCTCGTCGTCCTCGGTGGTCACCAGCCAGTCCGTCAGGGTCCGCGCCCTGGCGGCCGCCTCGATGGTCCAGGCGATGAGCGGCTTGCCGGCCAGCATCATGATGTTCTTTCGGGGCAACCGTTTGGAGCCTCCCCGGGCGGGAATGACTCCAAGCACGCGCGGTCGGTTCATTGGGCCTCCTCCCTGGATTGCAGAACCTCTTGGATGTGGTTCAGGGTCAGTTCCATGTCCTTGTGCGCTTCGGCCCTGTCCAAGGTGGTCTCGTATTCCGCGTCGAGGAAAAGGCAGATCCGCCTTTCCCGCTCCTCCTTGGGAACCTGCCGCTTCTGCGCCTCGAATATGGATTCGTCCAGCTTGTTGGGATTGGTGCAGCGGACAGCGAGGCCCACGACGTCGTAGAAGCATTTTTCCAGCGTGACGACGGGCTTGCCGAACATGATGCCCTCCCAGCCCGCGGTTCCGTTGTCCGTGACGACCAGGGACGCGTTGGCGATGTAGGGATATTGCGAACCGAACGGATCGGCCAGGATGGTGCGTGGATAGCGCGAGACGGACTTGAGCCACCGGGTGAAGCGCCTGCCGCCGTTGCCCTTGTGCTCGCGCACGAGCAGATCCAGTCCCAGAGGCAGCATGGAGCCCACGAACTTGATGCAATGCCGCTGGGTGTGCCACAGCGGAGCCCGGAAGTTCAACATCAGCTCCGGTTCCTTGTGCAGCGGAAGCAGGCAGTAGCTCATGCCCTTCAGCTCGTCCGGGCTGAAGGAACGGAAATACTTGCGGTGGGCCATCTTGCACCAGAGGATGCGGTACATCTCCACGATCCGGGAAAAAACCGGAGCCAGGGGCGGGCCCTGAAACCCCTTCCGCACGTGACGGAGTTTCTCCCGAACTAGCTGCCAAGCCTGCGCCGGGGTGGAGGCAAGGCTCAGCCTGGCGAAATTCTTCCAGTTTTCGAGAATGTACGCGGAAGGCGCTGGCGCGTTGAGAAAGGAATCAAGACGATTGCGGCCCGCGGTTCCGATCGCCTCGCCGGACTCCATTTTCTCTTCGTACCGTCTCTGCCCGCGCGTGTTGTCCATGAGCAGATCGTCCGTCCAATAGATGCGCTTGGCTAGGCACTTGGAATTTCGGAGCGACAGGAACGGGATGCCCCGCAGCTCGCAGAGCAGGTACAGGGGGTGGATGGTGAAATCGCAGTTTGCCCGCCCCAGGACCACTTCCACGTCAAGAAGATCAAGCTGCTGCTCCCAGAAGGAAAAGCAACGCAGAACGACCCGTTCGGCGTAGCTCGCATCCTTGCGGCAGAGTTGCTGCAACCGGGTATTGAACCAGTAGTATTCGTGCTCCGTCCAGGCACGGACCAGCTCGCGCTCGCCGGTCAGCAGAATGCGACCGAAGCTGCGGCCGCTCTTGCGTTCGCAATCCCTGACCAGCTCCCGCAGACGCTTTTCCTGCGCCGGGTCGGACTCCCAGGGCTGCGGCTGGAGAAAATCGAAATACGGAAGCTGCGAGGCTCCGGCCTTGAAGCAATGCCGATAATTGTATGCTTCGCTGTCGTGACAATACACCGTGACTTTCGATCCGCGCTCCAGGGCGGCCCCGGCGATGGAGCGGAAATAGTATTGGTCGGGAATGGCGTTGAGGATGAGGACGTGGTCTGGCGTCATGTTGGATTCCGTGAAAAGAGGTTATGCGAGGGCGAAACCGTGAGGCGCATCCGGCGCATGCGCTTTCTCAGTCAAGCAGATACCGTTTGAAGAACCGCGTGTCGTCGGCCAGCCGGACGCTCTCCTCGATGGCCGAACGCAGGGCGTCCCAATCCAGCTGCACACGGTTGTCCGGCGCCGCTCCCGCAGGGACGATGGGGCACCGGCCCTCCAAGAGGCTGCGGGCGGAGCCGACAAAGGAATCTTCGCCGAAATCGATGAATACCGCAGGCTTGTTCGAGCGCATGGTAATATTGAAGGTCGATGTCCTCAAGCAGGAAAAGAGGATCACGTCCGCGCTCTCGACCACCTGCTCGAAGCGCCTGTTCTCGTTGTGAGCGCCGATCACGGATTCGAACTCCATCGGCGCGCGTGCCCGGCTTTCGGGATGCTCCTTGAAGATGGCTTCGTAGCCCCATTCGCGCAACCGGGCGAGCAGTCTCGCCTGGAAATCCACGGCCACCACGTCGGATTGCAGGGGATAGACCCTGCTTTCCTCGCCGATGTAGAACACGCCGACCAGCATGACGCTGCGAACCTGCTCCCTCGGAGCAAAGGACGCAAAGGCGGCACCGGCGTCCTTGCCTTCGGGCCAGGGTACGGAAGCGATCCGGGGCGCATGCTTGGAGAAGCTCCGCCAAGCGTCGAGCTGCCCGGCGAGCAGGTCGCGCTGCCGCTTCGTGTAGGTCATGAACACGTCGCACTCGAAAAATTCGTTGAGGCAGAAGCACTCCTCCCACCGCAGATAGGAATCCCCCAGGGCGTGGTCGTGTCCCGTGACCTCTCCGCCGCTGCCGCGCACGGCCAGACGCAGCATCCGATCCCAGATGTTCCCGCCGCTTCCGGTCCAAAGTCGCGAGGGCAGTTCGTGGGGCCTGGCGTCGAGCCGCGCGAGGTGTGCACCCACGAGGCGGCAGCCACGCTCCATCTCCCCGCGCAAATAGTCCCGGAGATAGCCGGGCAGCGGCTCGCCGCAGTCCTGAAACGTTGCGGCAACGAGATCGCAGGCTTCCTCCAACAAGTCCCGGGAAACAGCGACGCTCGCGGGCACAGATCCCACGGAGGCGAACCAGTGCTTGTGTTCCAGGTAGCCGACGTTTCTATCGCTCCCGGCGGCGTGCATGGAGATGATGTCGCTGCGCTTGGTGGTCACGACGCCGTCCCGAAGCAGGGCGCGCGAGGGACGCGCCGAGGAGATGCGCGGGAGATCCTGCTTCGGCAGCGCGGAAAAACACACGGCGTCCGGCGCGCTCGCGGTCTGGCGCTTCTTTCCCGTTCTGAAGAGCTTGCGGAAAATGCGCAGCGGATTCTTGAAGCGCGGCGCATCCCCATTCTTCGTGTTCGCCAGCACGGAGAAAAGAGGCGGCCCGTCTGGAGCGCGCCCCTGGAAAACGGCATCCCAAAGACGGAATCCCGCTCCGTAAGCCGGAATCCGGCCGGAAGCGTCAAGCCGCCGGGACAGCAGCACGGCCTGATACAGCCCCATGCACTCGCTCAGCCAGAAGATGCTCAAGAGCCGCAGTTCCCGCGCTCCGGGTACGCCCTCCGCCGCAGCGCCGTCCAGCATGGGCAGCAGCCGATGCAGCAAGGCGTCGCGGAAGGCGACCATTTCCGCCCGGCTGACCGGCCAGAAAAACGGCTCGACGCCTTCCGCGCCCGGAACGATGCGCTCGATGCTCAGCGGCGCGGTCTGCTCCTGGGCCATGCTCACTCGCCCGCTGCCAGATGGTCCCAGGCCAGCGGCGTTCCCATTTTCAGGTCGCGGCTCGCCTTCCTGCCAAGAACGGCCTCGTAGTGCCGGGTGTGCAGCCCATCGGCGGGCCGGACGGACCGCACGTTGTCCCTCGTGAACGGCTCGCCTGCCTTGATGTCCGCGCTGACGAACAGGGAGCGCCGAAAGGCCACGCTGGCCCGCTGGTTGTCGGTAAGCTCGTAGCAGACGCGGCCCAGAGCCTTTTCCGTGACGCGGATCGCCTCGACCATGGACCGGAACTCCTCCGGCTCCAGCGAGAACGAGGCGTCGGAGCCGCCGTCCGCCCGGCAGAGGGTGAAATGCTTTTCGATGATTTGCGCGCCGATGGCCACGGCGGCTATCGGGGCCACGGGGCCGAGCGAATGGTCGGAAAGACCGGCGATGCAATCGAAGGTCTCGGCCAGATGCGGGATGGTCAGCAGGTTTGTTTCCTCCACGGGAGCCGGATAGGCGCTGACGCACTTGAGAAGGGCGATTTCCGGGGTTCCGTTCGCGCGCAGGGTCCGCACCGCCTCTTCGATCTCACCCAGGGAGGCCATGCCCGTGGACATGATCACCGGCTTTCCCGTGGCCGCGATTTTCTTCAGCAGGATCAGATCCACCAATTCGAAGGAGGCGACCTTGAAGCAGGGCACGTTCATCTGTTCGAGAAAATCCACGCCGCTTTCGTCGATGGGCGTGGAAAAGCAGTCCAGCCCGTAATCCCCGGCAATGGCGGCCAGCTTTTCATGCCACTCCCAGGGCATGTAGCTCTTCTGGTAGAGGCCGTGCAGGGTCTCGCCGTTCCAGACCGTGCCCTTGATGCGGAAATATTCGTTGTCCGCCGGGAGAGTGAGCTTGTCGGCCGTATAGGTCTGGAGCTTGATGGCGTCGGCCCCGGCCTTGGCCATTTCATGGACGATCCGCTCCGCCCGCTCATACGACTGGAGGTGGTTGGCCGACATCTCGGCGATGACATACGTGGACTTTGCGCAACGATCTTTAAGCATCGGCATCGAAAGCATCTCCATTGAGACATTTCAGGGCCAGGGGTTCGTTGATGTGACGAACGGTTTCCTCGTACCCGACGTTGAAAAGCATATCCCAGAAGCACATCCAGGGAACGAACGCTTCGGCGTTGAACTGGGGATATGCGAGCGGTTCGTAATGGTGAAACAGCAGCATCTCTTCGGGAAAGACCGCGTCGATCCCGTAATGAATGCCGTTGGCGCCGGAAATGTAATGACTCGCCCCCACGGCCTCGGCAATGGAATAGAGATGGGCGGGTCCGGTCTCCTCGTGGTCGATGTCCAGCGTGCTCGACCGCACGAGATTCGGCTTGAACCCGAAGAACCCGCAAAGGGCCGTCAGGTAATCGACGATGACGTCCGCGTAGGGAGCGCCGTCCGGGCCGATGTCCCGCAGGACCGAGAACAGGGAATCGAGCCATTCCTGGTTGAAGCAGGGGGCGTTCTTGTAGTGGGAGGCGATGCTGTTGTAGTGGTCCGCGACCCAGGCGTTGCCGGATATTTCGGCGTCCTGGATCATGGCCTTGCGCGAAGAGGAGATGGGCACGCTCAGCCAGCGCGGCCCTTTGGCCGTCAGGATCTTGTTCCGGTTTTCCACTCCGAGATACTGGCGCTGCACGTCGTCGAGGATGACGAAAAGATCGCTGTGGAGCAAGCGGCTGAGATAGCACGGGACTGGCAGGTAGCGTGGCTGGCTGATGATGATTCGCATTCAATACTCGCAATGGTGATGGGGGTGGTCCGGGTGCCGGGAGGCCGGGCTAGCGATACGCGACTCCCCGCAGGAACATGAAGGCCTCGGCGGCGGCGCAGCCGCACTGCGCCCCGCGCAGCCTAGCCTGGGCGCGAACGGCCTCGTAGCTTCGCGGATGGGGAAACGGACGCATCTCGGAGTCGTAGCATTCAAGCAGAGCCTGCTTGTCTTCAAGTTCCTCGGCGATGTCCACATAGCAGTTGGGCTGGAAAACCGAATCTCCGGGGACTCCATACTCGGTGCTGGACATAACCTCAAATGAGAATATCTGCGGGATGCGCAGCGTCGGCAACGGCCGGAAAACCGTCAGGACGGCCCGCTGGGTCAGGACATGGTCGTTGTTGAGGTCGCCGACGTGCTGCGTGAAGACCAGGTCCGGCTCGAAGGGCAGAGCCCGCGCCTCGATCCACTGCACGATGTCCAGCAGGGCCACGGAGTCGAAACGGTTGTCCGGAAAGCACGCGCACTCCAGCCCGACCTCGTGCCGGGAAAAGCCGCGCAGCTTCTCCAGGAGCGTGGTCCGGTCTTTTTCCGCCTGCTGCCGCCCGCTCTCGGCGGGCGTGTCCGTCCTGGCGGTCGGGCCTTCGCCCAGCAACAGGATGTTCGCCTGTGCGCCTTCCTTGAAGGCCCGGACCAGCGTTCCGCCGCAGCCCAGGATTTCATCATCCGGATGCGCCGCGACCACGAGAATCTTCTTGTTCCGAAAATCGATCATTGCTCCACCTGCTGCAATTCAAACGACCAGACGTCCGCGGAACGATGAACCAACCGTTTCTTCCTGCGGAAGCCGACACTCAGGAACAGATTTTGGGACGGAAGGTTCTCCGCCTTGACGTATGCCAGAAAGGGCAGTCCGGGGGCAATCCTCGCGGCCAGGGCGCACCCCTTGCGGAGCATGTCCTTGCCGATTCCGCCTCCGCGCGATTCCGCGCCGACCGCGATGGTGATCATCAATCCGCCCTCGGCATGTTCAAAGCGAACGTATCCGCACGGCTGGCCTCCGCGTTCGGCAATGAGAAAGATGTCGTCCGATTCTAGAAACCTCGCAAACCAAGCCTGGTGCGTCTCAAAGGAGATGCGGCCGGGAGTGAAGGCCGTTTCGCGCACCAAGGGATCGTTGACCAGCTCGAACACGAAATGGACGTCGTCTTTCGTTGCCCGGCGCAAGGTCGGCTCCGGCGCGTCCCACCCGCGCATGGCCCGGCACAGGCGCTCCGCTCCCCGGCCGTCCACAAGGGCGGTCATGCGCCGGACATGCTCCGCGAATAGGGACATGTCCGCCAAGGCGCTGTTGATCGCGGCCGGATCCTTTGGAAAACAAATTTCGTTCTCTTCGAGAAACCGCACATTGTCGCGCTGGTTGTCGGCTATGGAAAAGACCGCGAACGGAATTCCGAGATAGCACAATTCCCAGCACGTCGAACCGCCAGCCGTAATGCAGAAATCCGTATCCAGAAGCAGCTCGGCCATGTTTTCAACGTGGTCGAGGATCTCCACTTCGCCCGCAACAGCTTGGGCGGCCCGCTTCAAGGCGGCCTTGTCGCTTTCCCCCGCGACGACGCGCAGCGTATACCCGGCAAGGTCGAGGGAGCGGAGCCAGGCGATGGAATCCTGGAAGAAGGCCCCTGTATCGCTGCCTCCGAAAGTCGCCAGGATCACGTCCGCCGAGGTTTTTCCGGGGCTGGCGTCCCGGAGGGGCTTTGCTTCGAGAAATTCCGGGCGGATCAGGACGTAGCGATGCCCCAGGCACTTCCGGCCTATGGCCCCGGCGTAGCGAAACGTCTCCGCCGCGGTGTTCTGGTTGAAGAGAATGTCGGCTTCGTACTCGGGCAGATGATTGTTGTCGTCCACGACAAGGGAGCGCCGTCCGTTCGCGCGGGCAGCATGATGATGGGCCGGTGTGAAATGGTAGCCGTCAAGAACGACCCAGGTCCGTTCGCCGTCCGACGGGAATCCGGCCTCGACGGTTTCCAGCCTGTCTGCGAATTCCTCAGGAGAGATGCGGCAATGGGACCTGGACTCTTCCGCGGCGGAAAACCCGCTCCGCAGGATGCGCTCCCGAACCCAGGGAATCGAAAGCCGCCCCAGAAAGACGACCTGCCCCCCCAGCGCCTTCCAGGAATGCGCCAGGGCAATGCAGCGCATGACATGCCCGGCACCGATCTCAGGCGTGGCATCGGCACAAATGATCAGCAGCATGGCATCCCTTGCAATGGTTTAGCGGCGGTTCGGCAATTCTGCGGCCTTGGCCGCGCGGCGGGGCTTCTCCTGCTTTCCCGGTTCGGGTCAGCGGCTCTCCCCTCGCAGCTCCCGTTCCAGCCGATCCCGCTCCGGACCGTCCGGTAGCCGCCGACCGTACGTCGCGAGCGCGGAAGACATCGAGCCTTCGTCCGGCACGTCCACAAGAATCCCGTCGATTCCGTCCAGCGCGTTCACATAGGCGGCGCACAGCGCATGGCCGCCGGCATGGCTCCATTCTCCGCAGCGCGCCTCCCACCAGGATTTCCGGCCAACCGCGCCTTCTTCCCCGGTTCTGCCGTCGTCCCCGGCCAGCCAGACGTCGCACGCATGCACCCGAAGCGGCCTTTTCCGGCCAGCCTCGCGCAGACGGTCCAGGGCGGCATGGAAAAATTGCACATCCGGCAGGAACGGCACCTGCACGACGGAAATGGCCGGCTCCGCAAGCACCCGCAGAAGCTGCTCCGGAGTGCGGACCACGGCTCCGAGCGTCTCCAAACGCCCCGCGCGCTGCTGCTCGCAGAGCCGCTCGAAGATTTTGCCGTCCTGGGCGTCCAGCCAATCCGCCTCCTCCAGCAGCACGGTGTCGACCATGTCCCGCCGCAGCAGCATGCAGAGCCGGTACAGCAGCGCGTCCACCATGGCGGGCGCGCAGCCGTTGTCCAGCGCCGGATCGGCCAGCGCCTCGCGCAGCCCCAGCGAAGAGATGACCCTGAAATTGTCGCAGGAGAGCTTGCCGATGGTCTTGGCCGCCTTTTCGCGCGCCGCAGGCTTCGCGTTCCCGATCTGGACCTGCTGGATGCCGTTTTCCACGACACCGGAATAGTAGGATCTGGTCGCGCCCGCTCCCGCGTCGTCGCCGACATCCGCATCCACGGTCCGCACGATCAGCTTTGCCGCCGAGTCCTCGGTCGTGACGAAGGAGGACTTCTCCGCCAGCATGCGCATCAATTCCTTGCAGGTGATGCCCAGGGGATCCTGAACATCGGCAAACACCCGGCATACCCGGATGTAGTCGTCCAGGTAGTCGATGGTGCAGCGCAACATGCTGGTCTTGAAATGCGAATACCCCCGAAAATACGCTACCCTGTAGTTTCTTTCGATGTAGGGCATGACGTGTTCGCGGTCGTAGTCGCTCGTGGTCGTCTCGTTGGAGAGCCGCAGCAGCCCCAGCGTGGTGACCTCCGCCGCGATGCCCAGGGGCACGCCGTTCCCCGGATACACGGTCGTCATGAAGTCGCAACCGGCAGCGAGAAATTCGTCGAGCACGTCCTGGATGAATTCGCCGTCGGGAAAGACATTGTCCGCCGTGATCCGGACCACGATCGTATCCGGGGCGCAGCCCTCCAGGGCCGAGACAAAGCGTTCGAGCACATCGTCCAGGCTGCCGCGATGGCAATCGACCCCATGTTCCGCAGCCACCGAGGCGAGCTGGTCGTCGCTGGCCTGGGTGGAGGTGACCAGACGGACCCTCAATCCGGTGTTCGCCGCCCGCTTGGCCCCCAAAACCGCCACGGGAATGCCCCGTATGGGCAGCAGCACCTTGCCCGGAAGCCGGGAGGAATTGGTCCGCGCCTGAAGCAGGACCACGACGTTGGAGGACGCTACGCTAGGCACCGCACACCTTCTTCATCTCGGCACAGATGTACTCCATGTGCTCCTCGACCCCGCACCACATGGGCAGGCTGAGGATCTCCCGATACGCGGCCTCGGAAACGGGGCACATGCCGTCCTTGGTGCCCAGCCGCTCCCGGTAGTACGGGTGCAGGTGCACGGGAATGTAATGCACGTTGACACCGATTCCGGCCTGCCGCAGCGCGGAAAAGCTCTTGTCCCGCTCGCGGACGCGGACCACGAACAGGTGATAGGCGTGGAGCACGTCCTCGTCACGCGCCAGAGGCGCGATTCCCGTTCCCTGAAAGCTCTGCTCGTACTGCCGCGCCACGGCGTTGCGGACCTCCAGGGATCGGGGCATTTTGTTCAATTGGCTGATGCCGAGCGCGCACTGGATGTCCGTGATGCGGTAGTTGAATCCGAGCTCGGTCATTTCGTAGTACCAGCCCCCGGCCTTTTCCCGCTGGCGGGCGTCGGTGCTGATGCCGTGATTGCGGAAGCGGCGCATCTTCAAGGCAAGCCCGGCGTCGTCGGTGACGCACATGCCGCCTTCGCCCGTGGTCAGATGCTTGACCGGATGGAAGCTGAACACCGAGATGTCGGCCAGGGTGCCGACCTTGCGGCCATGATACTTGCCGCCCAAGGCGTGGCAGGCGTCCGCCACCAGGGCGAGGGAATGCTTGTCCGCAATGCGCCGCAGGGCGTCCCAGTCGCAGGGGTGCCCGGCATAGTCCACGCCGACCAAAGCCTTGGTCCGGGGGGTGATCAACGCTTCCGCCCGTTCGGGATCGATGAGCAGATTGTCCGCCAGAACATCGCAGAACACGGGCGTCCCGCCGCAGTAGAGCACCGCGTTGGCCGTGGCCGCAAAGGTCATGGCGGGCACCACGACCTCGTCTCCGGGGCCTATGCCCAGGGCGTGAAACGCGGCGTGCAGGGCCGCCGTGCCGGAAGAGACGGCCACGCCGTGCTTCGCGTCCGTGAAGGCGCAGATCGCCTGCTCGAACTCGTCGACCTTGGGTCCGGTGGTCAGCCAGTCCGAACGCAGAACATCCAGGACCGCCTGCTCGTCGTCCGCGTCGATCCTTTGGTGACCGTAGGGAATCATAAGTCCTCGATCATTTCTTGCAGTTTGGGGATGTCGAGCCACTGGGCGTTGTCCCTGGAATTGTACTCAAATCCTTCGGGAACGGGCGTGCAGCCCTCGTCGCTGTACTCGATGCCGGGCTGCCGATGCTCCGGCCGGATGACGTAGTACGAATCGTATTCGACGGTATGCCGCGCGTCGTCCTGGGTGATCATGATCTCGTGCAGCTTTTCGCCGGGGCGGATGCCGACCACGTCGATCTCGCAATGCGGCGCAATGGCCTTGGCCAGGTCCAGGATGTTCATGGACGGCAGCTTGGGCACGTAAAGTTCTCCGCCGCTCATTCTTTCCAGCGAATCCAGCACGAATTGCACCCCGTTCTCAAGGGTGATCCAGAACCGGGTCATGCGCGGATCGGTGATGGGCAGCTTATTGGCCCCGGACTCGGCGATCTTGCGGAAAAAGGGAATGACGCTGCCCCGGCTGCCGACCACGTTTCCGTACCGGACCACGCTGAAGCGCGTTTCCCTGGCGGAGCTGTAGGAATTGCCGGCGATGAAGAGTTTGTCCGAGCAGAGCTTGGTGGCGCCGTAAAGATTGGCCGGGCTGGCCGCCTTGTCCGTGGAGAGCGCGACCACCCGCCGCACGCCGGTGTCGATGGCCGCGTCGATGATGTTCTGGGCGCCGAGGATGTTGGTCTTGACCGCCTCGAACGGGTTGTATTCGGCAGCGGGAACCTGCTTCATGGCGGCGGCGTGGATCACGATATCGACGCCGTGGAAGGCGCGATACAGGCGTTCCTTGTCGCGCACGTCGCCGATGAAGAAGCGCAGGTTGGGGTACTTGTCCTCAGGGAAGTCCTGGGCCATCTCGAACTGCTTCAGCTCGTCCCGGCTGAAGACGATCACCTTCTTGGGCTCATAGCTGTCGAGCAGCGTCCGCACGCACTTCTTGCCGAAGGAGCCGGTGCCTCCGGTGATCAGGATCGTTTTTCCGTTAAACATGTATCCTCCTGGTGAGGTCTGCCGGGTTTCTTGCCTTATGCGCCTTTCGCCCCGCCAGGGGCCTTGCCTTCCAGCAGCGCAAGCATCAGGTTCCGTATCTGGGCCACCTTGGCCTCGATGGAAAATTCATTGCGGACATCCTCGCCCGCGGCGCGGGCCAGGCGAGCAGCGAGGGCTGCGTCCCGCAGCACCCGCTCCAGCGCGTCCGCCAGCGCCGGAGCATCGCCGAACGGGACAAGCATGCCGTTCTCTGCATGCCGGATGATCTCCCGGATGCTGCCCACGTCCGTGGCCACGACCGGGGTGCCGATCATCATGGCTTCGGGAACGGTGCGCCCGAAGGAGTCGAATTCCGAAGGCTGGACAAGAACGTCGCAAGCCGCCACGATTTCCTTGGCACGCAAATCCATGCCCGTATAGACCACGCGCCCGGCAATTCCAAGCTCTTCGGTGCGCTTTTCCAGGTCCGCGCGGGAGCGGCCGTCCCCGACCACGAAAAGCAGGGCATCGCCGCCGCGGCGGGTGTATTCGGCATAGCCTTCCAGCAAAAAGGAATGCCCCTTTTCCGGAATCAGCCGGGAAACGCAGACGATCTTCTTGCTCGACGCCAAAACGCCGAATTCGGCTTCCAGATCGAGAGGTTCGATCCGGAAGACCGGCATGCCGTTGTAGATCAGAAAAGACTTTTGCGGATCCACGCCGCGCGCTTCCCAGTATTCCTTCACCACGCGGGCGTTCGGGATATACGCTCCAACGTGGCGGTTGGCAAATTCGGCCTTGGCCGGGGTGAAGGGTTCACCGTTCCTCGACCGCAGGTGGCACATCAAGGGAATGCCCATGTCCTTGGCCACGCAGCAGCCGAAAATATCCCGGTCGATCTGGTCGTTGAGGTACAGCAGGTTCACGTTCCGCTCCCGGATGATCTGCCGCAGCTCCCGGATCAGCGGTCCATGCACCAGGCGAACCACGCTTTCGCCGAGGAACGGCATCCTCCGGAACACGCCCTCTTCGAGGTGCTCCAGCCGCTTTTGCAGGAACCAGGGCACGGTCTTGGTAAACACCCAGTCCCGCAGCAGGTGCGTTTCCACCCCTGCCTCAAGCATCAAATCATAAAACCGCGTCCTGTTCACGAACACCACTATGGGCTCGAACAGTTCGCGGTCCAGGGCCTGCACCATCTGGTAGAGACTCTGGAACGATCCGCCGCCCTGCGTTCCGGTTTCGGTGAACAGTATTCTATATTTGGACATCCGGATAATGCTCCTCGAACAGGGCCAGGGCGTAGAGCTGCTGCGGCAGGCTCTTCAACTTCCAGTGCTTTCTGGCCTCGTCCATTTCCCGGACCAGGGACGGCATGTCGAACAGCTCCCGAAGCAGCGCGCTTTCCAGCACGGCAGCCCGGAACCGCTTTTCGTTGCGCTCCAGAAAATTCGGCGGCATGAGGCCGAAACCCGCCTTGCCCTTGCGCCAGCGCACCGAGTCCGGAACGTTGTCCGGCAGGCTGGCGCGCAGATGATATTTATTGAATCCGTTCCGATACTTGTATTCCATGGGAAGATGCACGTACTTGGCAAGACGGTAGTCCAGCAGCGGCGAGCGCAGCTCTATGGAATGGGCCATGCTGTTGTGGTCGTTCATCCAGAGATAGGACGGCATCTGTCCGCGCAAAAGGTCGAAGATCTGATATTCCGTGGGATCGGCCAGCCTGTCGCGCGAGTATGCCTGCCGCACGATTTCGGCTGCGGCGTCCGCTCCGACCCTGTTGCAGTGGCGCAAAAGGAAGCCGGCCCGTTCCTCGGCCTTGGTCCGGAAGCCCCGCTTGGGAAACACGCTGCGCCGAAGGAACTTCCACCAGCTTCCCACCTGCTTGAACGCGCCTTCCGGGCCTTCGCGCTCATCGGTGAGCCGTTTCAGACGCATGGCCGGAAGCATCCGGCGACGGCGCATCAGTTCCTGCATGGCCAGGGTGAAATAGGGGGAATAGCCGCCCAGGACTTCATCCCCGCCCGTGCCGTCCAAGACCACTCGGTTGCCGTCCTCGGCGATCTTGCGGCAGACCAACCAGCCCGGCAACGCCACCAGCCCGAAACTGACCGGAGCCTCGTAGTGGCGCACGATGGCGTTGAAGGTCTCCGTGAACATGGCATCGTCCACCCGGGACGGCACCTCGATGAGCCGGATGCCGAGCGCGTCGGCCAGCTCCTTGGAATACCGCAGGTCGTCCGGATCGTTCACGTCCAGGGTGTAGAAGGAGACGTTCTCCTTCGCGGCCTTGTTCCGGGCGATGCAGGCCGCGACCATGGTCGAGTCCACCCCGCCGGAGACCATCACGGCCACGGGAACGTCCGAGCGCAGGCGCAACTCCACTGCCGAGGCGATTTCCCCCTGGAGCGCTTCCGGATCCGGCGTCTCGGCCAGAAAGCTCTCGATGCCGTTGTTGCGCATGATTTCCGGCTCGTGCCGCTCCAGGTCGAAGCGCATGGCGCACCCCGCAGGCAGGCTGCGGATGCCTTCATAGAGGGAAGAGCCGTCCTCGAAGGTGGGAATGCGTTTGCCGGAAAGAAAACCGAAGAGGAATTCGGGATTGAGCTTCCGCCGGACGCCGAGGATATGGAATATGGCTCGATATTCGGACGCGGCGATGAAATCGTTCTCGCCGTGGTAATAAAAAAGCGGCTTCTTGCCGTAACGGTCGCGGCCGAGCAGCAGCTCCCGCCTGTCCGGCCTGTGCAGGGCAAAGGCCCACATGCCGTTCATGCGGCGCAGGCACTCCGGCCCCTGCGCGAGCAGGTGGCGCAGGAGCACCTCCGTGTCCGAGCGCGTCCGCAGGCTGCCTTCGGCCAGCTCGGCCGCCAGCTCGATGTAGTTGTAGATCTCGCCGTTGAAGACGATGCCCGCGCCCGTGGCCGCGTCGGCCATGGGCTGGCTGCCGCCGTCCGTGAGGTCGATGATGGAAAGCCGGGCGTGGGCCAGCCCCACGTCGTATTCCGCGCCGGAACGCGGATTTTCGCGGCCCCAGTGCAGAGGGTTTCTGCCGCCGCGTTCCCAGAGGAACACGTTGCGGGCGTCCGGCCCGCGGTGCCGCAAAAGCTCGGCGGCCTCGGCCAGACGGTTGCCGTCCACGCCGCCCCTGCGACGAACCCAGATGCAGATCCCGCACATATTTCCGCTCCTCGCTACAGGGCGTGGAGGTCCACGCCGTATTCCTCGCGCAGCACGTCCCGGAGCCAGAGCGAAAGCACGTGGCGCTTGTGCGGATGGTGGTAAACGTATTCCCGCCGTCCCACGACCTGCGGAAAGCCCAAGGCGTTGTATCGATAGTAGTGTCGGTGTTCGCGCACGCGCTTGCGGTAGCGCAGGGCCGCCCCCAGCAACGGCAGCGACTCCAGCAGCCGCTCGGCGCGCTTGCCGGACTTCGCCTGCCGGGCCTGGAAGCGTTCCAGCTCGGCACGGCGGTCGAAACGCTCCGGCACGACGTCCTGGAACACTCCCCAGGGGTCGTGGGCCGCGGCGTACTTGGCGTAGAAATAGCCGCGCAGCTTGAGAGGAATGGACAGGCGGCGGAAGAATTCCATGACTTCGCGATCCCAAAGCGGCATGGCCCAGTCCCGGCCGAAAAATTCAAAGACCCGCGCCCCGCCGATGACGTATTTGACCTGCCGCTCGCGGCATTCCCAATACTCGTACCGGGCGGCGTGCCCCGCGTCGCCGTCGGCGGGCAGGCTCCTGGCGTTCGCGTCCTCAAGCACCGCGCGGATTCGGCGCTTCAGAGCCTCGCGCACGCGGGAACGGCGAAGCAGGTCGCCCCAGAGCGAGTAATGCTTGTCGAGGATGGCCTGCTCCACCAGGGAAGGATCGGCGCAAAGCTCCGGGAAGAAAAGATAGCGCAGATGGCTGCCGTTGATGAAGTCGCCAGACTGGCCGGAGAGAAACACCGCGTCCTTGTCCAGGACGATATTGCCCCGCGTGGTCCGGAACGGGCCGGAATGTTCCGCCACCATCCGGATTGCGGGCCATTCCGTGATGCAGGGCAACGCCGTGCCGTCGTGGGCATAGGCCCAGAATTCGCGCATGGCCGCGCCGTGGTAGTCCTCGCGCAGCCCCTCCGGCGTGTAGGGAACCTCGAACCAGGGCAGATCCAGGGTCTCGGCCACTTCGCGGCTCTTGCGGGCCTCGTGGTTTCCGGCCAGGCCGTAGGCGAAGCAGACCACGTTGTCATGGCCGAGCCGCTTCAGGGCAACGGCCAGGAGCCGGGAGTCCAGGCCCCCGCTCAGGGGCAGGGCCACCTGCCGCCCGTTGAAGCTTCGCAGAGCCCGGCGCATCGAGGCCAGCACGATCTCGTCGAAGGCGGCCAGGGCTTCCGGCCCCTCGTCGTCCATGTCGTAGGTGCAGAGATGCGCGTCGTAGGACTCGCTCCGAGCCCCGCTGCGATCCAGGCGCACGCACTCGCCCGCCTGCACTCCGCAGACGCCCTCGTAAAGGGTGTTCTGCCCGGTCACGTATCCGGCCGTGGCGAATTCCGCCACGGAGTCCGCGACCAGGGGATGTTCCCTTCTGAGCAGCGTTTTGACGTCGTCCGAAGCCCAGGGCCGGACCGACTCGATCGCGCCCGCGTCCCGGCGGTAGAAAAGCGGTATGGAGCGGATCGCGTCCGCGCCGAGCCAGAGCGCGTCCCCGGCTTGATACGTGACCGCGAAGTGCCCGTTCAGGCCGTCCATGACCTTCGGAAACTCCACGCCCCGGCAGAGCCGCCCCAGGACGTGCTTCGCCAGCGCCTCGCCCGCAAGGTGCGTGCCGCCGTCAAAGGCCCAGCCGCTCGTGCGGCAGGCGCGTCCTTCCATTTCGGCACGCGCCCATTCGCGCTTGCGAAGATCCACCCGCTCCGTCATGAAAGACATCCTCGGTCATCGCGCATCCGCGCAGGAAAACAAACGCGGGCCAAGCGTCATCCAGTCACGCAAGGAACCGCACGATCCTTCTCGAACCCATCATCCCCGGAGTGGACACGGCGCTCCGGCGGCAGAGGCGTCGGCGCGCGGGCCGGAACGGCATGTCCCCGCCCGGCGAACCGGGACTACTCTTCGTTGAACTGCATCTCATACAGCTTGCGGTACAGCGGGCAGCTGTCCAGCAGCTTCCTGTGCCGCCCCTGGCCCACGACCTTGCCGTTCTCCATGACCACGATGAGGTGGGCGTTGAGGATCGTGGAGAGGCGGTGGGCGATGACCAGGCTGGTGCGGTCCTTCATGAGGTTGTCCAGGGCCTGCTGCACGATGCGCTCGGATTCGGTATCCAGGGCGCTGGTGGCCTCGTCCAGGATCATCAGCGGCGGGTTCTTGAGCAGGGCGCGGGCAATGGTGATGCGCTGCTTCTGCCCGCCGGAGAGCTTGGTTCCCCGCTCGCCCACAACGGTGTCGTAGCCGTTCGGCAGTTCCAGGATGAAGTCGTGCGCGTAGGCCGCCTTGGCCGCGCGCTCGATGTCCTCCTGGGTGTGCTCGCCGCGCACGTAGCCGATGTTCTCGCGGATGGTCATGTTGAAGAGGAAGGCGTCCTGGGAGACGATGCCCATGTGCAGACGCAGGCTCTCCAGGGTATAATCGGAAAGGGGCAGGCCGTTGAGCAGGATGCGCCCCTCCTGCGGGTCGTAGAACCGGGGCAGGAGGTTGACCAGCGTGGTCTTGCCCGACCCGGACGGTCCCACGATGGCGATGCGCTCGCCCTGCCGCACTTCGAGGCTGACGCCGTCCAGCGCGGGGGTGTTGTTCTGCGGATAGCTGAAGCGCACGTCCTCGATGCGCATTTCCTCGAACGCCGATCCGAGGGTCTTGCTGCCGCCGTCCTCGACCACGATTTCCGGGGAGTCCAGCAGGTCGAAGGAGCGCTCCGCGCTGGCCAGGGCGCCTTGCAGATCCTGATAGGAAGTGTTGATCTTCTTGATCGGGTCATAGAGCATGATGATGGCGGCCATGAACGAGAAAAACGTACCGGCCGTGGAGTGTCCCTCGATGACCTTCAAGCCGCCGTACCAGATCACGAGGCCCGCGCCGAACGCGCCGATCAGCTCCATGAACCGGGAGGAGAGTTCCGAGGCGAGCACCCCGCGCAGGGCCACCGTGACGAGGTCGTGGCTGCGCTTGAAGAAGCGGTTGGTCTCCATCGCCTCGTTGGCGAAGGCCTTGACCACGCGCACGCCGCTGACGCTCTCCTGCACCAGGGTGTTGATGGTCGAGGCCACCACGCGGCCCTCGCGCCCGATCCGGCGCAGCTTGTTGCCGAAATAGAAAAACGGATAGATCGCCAGGGGCATGACCAGAAGCGCCCAGAACGCCAGGTAGGCGTCCTGCATCAGGACCACGCCGATGAGGCCGATGATGGTCAGCGTCTCCCGGCAGATCATCACGATGGACGGGATGATGCCGCCGACCCCGCCCACGTCGCCGAGCACGCGGGACATCAGGATGCCCACCTGGCTCTCCTCGAAGAAGCGCATGGGCAGGCGGATGAGCTTTTGGTAGGAGTCGTTGCGCATGGCCTCGGTCACGCGCAGCTTGGTGGTGTCCATCAGGTAGATCTGGAGAAAGCGGGTCAGGCCCTTGGCCAGCATGACCCCCACGAACATCAGCGGCACGAGCATGAGCGCGTCCACGTCCTTGTTCACGAAGATCTCGTCGATGGCGGGCTTGACCAGGTAGGCCACGGCGCCGTTGCTGGCCGAAACCACGGCCGCGCAGGCCGAGGCCAGGATGACCTTCCAGAGATGGGGCTTGAAATACCCCATGGACCGGCTGATCAAATGGCGGTTGCTGAATTCGTGCAGCTTGATATCGCTTTCGAATTTGTCTTTTTTATGCTTTTTCATTTGAGGGGGGGGTTGAATCGGCTCTGCCGGACGGCTTCCGGGCAGTTGCGAACAGGATTGAACGTGCTTCGCCGAAGAAGCAGAAACCTACCAGAACTTGCGAAAATGGCAAGGTCGGAGATGGCTGCCGCGGATCATCGACCATACTGAAATGATTATAGTTTGTGCGGGGGATGACATCCGTCTCCATTTGGCTTACTCCCAGGCCCAGGCGGATCGTGCGGGCTCCCGCACGGCGTCCCCGCCGACCACTCCACGCATACCCGACGGCCAAGATGACCAGAACAAACCTCGCCCTGCTGAAACCAAAGCGCATCCTCGTCTGCCAGCTCAAGCAGATCGGCGACGTGCTGCTGACCACGCCCTGCTTCGAGCTGCTCAAGAAACGCTGGCCCGACGCGGAACTGCACGTGCTGACCTTCGACTATTGCGCGCCCGTGCTGGAGAACAACCCGCACGTCGCCAAGGTCTGGCCCCTGCCCGGCAACGCCGGTCTGCTCGGATCCCTGGGCTTTCTCTTCCGCGCCGCCCGCCAAAAATACGACCTGGCCGTGGATTTCCAGCAGCTGCCCCGCTGCCGGCAGGCCATGCTGCTCTGCGACGCACCCGTGCGACTGACCTTCACGCCGAAGCGGGGCCGCAGCCTTTTCTATACCCACTGGACGGAAAACACCGGCATCTACGCCACGGCCATGAAAAGTTCCATCCTCGCCCCCCTGGGGATCGAATGGAACCTCGAAAAGCCGCGCCTATATCTCTCGGAAGCGGAAACGGCCTGGGCCGGGGAATGGTACGCCGAACGCGGCGTATCCGAACGCGACCTGATCGTCACCGTGGACGCCTCCCACCGCCATGAGACGCACCGCTGGTTCCCGGAACGCTTCGCCGAGGTCATGCGCCTCGCCGCTGCCGAACGTCCGGACCTGAAATTCGTCCTGCTCTACGGACCGGGCGAAAAGCCCGTGGCCGACGAGGTCTCACGGCTGGCGGACCTGGCGGAACGCTGCCTGGTGCCGGAAAAGCAGACCACGCTGCGCGAACTGGCCGCGCTCATGTCGCGCGCGCGGGTGCATCTGGGCAACTGCTCGGCTCCGCGCCATTTCGCCGTGGCCCTGGACGTGCCCTCCCTGACCATCATCGGCGGCAACGGCACCACGGCCTGGCAATTTCCGAGCCTGGAACACCAGATCGCCCATCTCTACATCGACTGCCACAAATGCAACGAGAACGTCTGCCCCAATGGATCGCTGAAGTGCCTGCGGGATCTGCCCGTGAACATGGTCCTGGACAGGCTGCTGGCCATGCTCGACCATGATTTCAGAAAGGCCGCGGACGCCGCGCGCCCCTACCCGAACACCGGTTGGCGGGAACTGAAGTCCTGACCTGAGGGGCCGTCTTCGGAAAACCCTTCCCTACCCGTTGAGCCGCCTGCGCGCGGCGAAGCGGTCCGCATCGCCGTCCGACTCCCAGACAGGATCGGGCAAAAGCTCTTCCGCGCAGAAGCGCGCCGCGCTGGCCACGTGCCGCAGGCTGGCATGGGGGGCGGGTTTCCATTCCAACTCCCCGGCGCTCGCGCCCGACAGCGCGTCTTCCAGAATCCCCTCCCCCCTTGCGAGCCGCAGCCTGCGTTCGAAGCGCAGTCCGCAGCCGCCGCCGCGAAAGATCATCCGGCTTTTCAAGAAGGGGATCAGACGGTTGCCGAAACAAAAGCTGAACATGCGCAAGGCGGCGTGGCGCAGGGGCGTGCTGGCGAAAAATCCCCGCAGCGTCACCGGACCTTCCGTCAGCAGCACGGTCTCCCCGTCCTCCTGGAGCAGCGCGCATTCCCACTGGTCCGACTGCCAGTGCGTGGCCGCGATCTTCCCGGCCCTGGCCGCGCGCCAGCCGAAATCCGCGTCCAGCAGGCCGTCCGGCTCGAAGAGATAGCAGACGCCGCCCTTGCGCCCCGCGAAAAACAGGCTTTGCCCGGATGCGTGGCGCGCGTAGATGCCGCAATGGGCGAAAAACTCCTCGCCTCCGGCCTCGCAGGGCAGAGGCGAAGGCGCGCACAGGGCCGGAAGGTGCGCCAGGGCGCGAAAATGGGACTGGAACAGATAATGGCAGGCGTAGCGGTCGTCCGTGGCGTGCAGATAATGGTCCGGTTCCGCCGCTCTGGCGAGCATGGCCCGGACCACGGCCGAGGCGGCCGGATCCGTGGCGCCCAGCCGGACAAGCCCGTAGGGCGCGAGATAGTCGGTATTGCGCGAATTGGCCATCACGGGCAGGCGGCCTCCCGGCGCGAGCATCCAGGCCATGAAGCCCGCTGCCCGGCGCATGGCCGCGAGGGCGCGCTCGTCCGAGGTCACTTCCAGATAGTCCCAGAGGCAGTCCAGGGTCACGCAGAGATAGCCCAGGTCCGGACCGCCGTATTCCGGAAACCAGCCCTCCTCGCTCTGGGCCGCGAAAAACGCGCTCAGCCGTTCCTCCAGGCGCACCGCGTCCACGCGCACCCCCGGCAGCCGCGCGGCCAGGGCCAGTCCGGCCAGCCCCGCGGCCTCCTGGTTCAGCGCGTTCCGCTCCGGGTGGGCCAGCAGCCAGTCCACGCAGCCCTGCACGGCCCGCAGAACCGCGGGCTCCACCTTCCTGCCTCCCTGCTCCCGCAGGAGCAGGCCCACGGCGTAGAGGCTGAAGGCCGCGGGCGGGTAGCCGCTCTCGCGCGGATAATATTCGTCGAATCCGCCGCCGCGCAACTGGCGCGAAGCCCAGAAACGCAGCCCCGCGTCGATCCATTCCCGCACGCGGGGATTTCCGGCCAGAGGGTTTCCCAGCAGGGAGGAGCGGTGCAGCACCTGGAGCACGAGCAGCCCCTGTTGCAGAATCATGGAGGAAAAGTCCCGCATCTTGTAATGCCAGAAATCGCGGTCGAAGCAGCCCGTCCAGGGCGAGTCCGGATCGCGCTCCATCTGCGTGAGAATGCGCGGCGCATGCAGCCGCAAAACGTCCCAAAGTGCGCCTTGCAGCGCTTCAGCCTCGCTCATGCGGCCTTCTCCTCATCTCGTACCAGAAACACGGCAGACCCAGCGCGCCCGGCAAGAGCACGCGGGCCACGGACAGAATGCCCACGGAAAGCGCGGTTTCCATGCCCAGGGCCGGACCGAACCACCAGAGCAGGGCCGCGTCGCGCGAGCCCACGCCCGCGGTGGTCAGGGGCAGGATGCCCGCCAGCAGGGCCAGGGGCGCGCCCGCATACAGTTCGTCCAGGGGAGTCGTGACCCCGAACACCTTGAACATGCACCAGAATTGCAGCACCTGCACGGCCCAGAGCAGCAGGGAAAGCACCGCCACCAGCACGAGGTCGGCCTTGCGCGCCCAGACCGCGTCCCAGGCGGGCTTGAGCCGCTGCTCGTCGCCCTTGAAGAGCAGCCGAACCGCGAGACGAAGCAGCAGGTCCATGCGGCCGAGCAGAAAAATGCCCACTGCCCAGCAGGCGAGCAGGGGCAGAAGCAGGGCGAGCACGACGCTCCGGGGCTGGAATTGCGGCGCGTGCAGAATCAGGAGCAGCGCCAGGGTCAGGATGGCCAAGGTGGCCAGGAGGTCAAAGACCTTCTCCAGAACGACCAGGAAATACGGCAGAAATTTGCGGCCTTCCACGAACAGCCAGAGCCCCTTGACCATTTCGCCCATCTTGCCGGGCACCACGAGGTTGGCGCTGTAGCCGCCGAGGGTTTGGCAGAAGGCCCGGCCTGGGGAGAGCCGCACCCCGCCGAAAGCCGAGGCGATGCGGCGCCAGCGCAGCCCGGCCAGCAGCAGTTGCGGCGCGAGCAGGCCGAGATACGCGGCCAGCCAGAGCGGATCGGCCCGGCGCAGGGTCCGGCCCAGCGCGGCCACGTCCACGAGGGAATAGAGCGCGGCCAGCACCGCGAGGCTGAACGCGGCGGTCAGGAGCAGCTTGATCCTGCCGGAGAAACGTCTCTTGGCAGGCCTAGACAAGCGGCCCCTCCACCCGCTTCAGCTCGCCGACCCGCACGCCCACCTTCACGGAGCGGCGCAAACGCGAGAGCAGGGAAAGCAGCCGGAACGGGGCGAGCGGCTTGGGCAGCCGCCGATTGAAGAAATGCGTGACCGCGCCCATCAGCGGGCTCAGGCCATACTTCTTGTAGCGCAGGTTGGGCAGGTGCATGTGCAGCAGGGTGCGCTCCTCCAGCTCGAAAAGCTCCACGCCGCCCCTGGCCCGCGCGGCTTCGAGCAGCTTGAGCCCCTTGCGCGTGCGCGCCAGAACGGCCGTCAGATTGCGGTGCCCCTTCAGCCAGGCGTCCCCGCAGACGAGGTCGGCCCCCTCGCCCATGTAGAAGGTGCAGGCCGCGCAGCCGGGCCGCACGAACTGCATGTTCACCAATTCGTAGCTTTCCTTGCCGAAGCACACTTCGCGCCCGTCCCTGGCCGTGACCCCGAACCCGCCCGGATACGGGCCGCGGCGATACCCCAGCCTGCGCACGTCCTCCGGCAGGACTTTGGCCTTGCGCAGCAGATAATGCGTGGCTTCGTGGGACATGTTCCAGCCGCAGAAGAAGCTGAGCACCGCGCGCACGCCGAACTCGCCGCGCGCCTGCCAGCGCCGCGCCACAGGCACGAGGCAGGGCTGGCAGACCACGGCCAGCCGCGCGTATCCGGCCTTGGCCGCCTCCAGGACGGCGCGCCGAAGCTCCGAGGCGGGAATGAAGCTGTAGACCGACCCGGCCTGGGCCAGCACGGCCTGGGGCGAGGCGAGCACGAGATAGCGCGGCGTGACGGGATCGTCCGGGGCAAAGCCCACGGCCAGAACGGCGTCCACCTTGTCCTGGGCGAACAGCGCGCAGAGCGCCGCAGTCAGCACCCCGCCGGACGCCGCCGCGTCGCGCGCCACGGGATCGGCGGCCCGCCCCAGAAACATGCTCCGCACCGGTCCCAGGAGCCAGTCGCGGTCGTAGTCGCCGGAAGCGATTTCCCTGCGTCCGGGCGCGTTCTTCAGGCCGCGCTTGCCCTGATTGCGGCGCACGTCGATGCGCCGGGCGCGGATGACGTGTCCGGGGCGGGTCTGGGGGCCGTCGGCGGGTTCGGGCCTTCTGCCAGGTGCTTTGGACATGGTCGGCTCCGGTTGGCTGCGCTTACTCGCCGTCCCTGGCGCGGGGCTTGACCCCGTCCAGCTCGAGCCGCATGACCCGCTGGCGGACGTCTTCGAGCAGCTTGCGGTTCACGGCGGTCAGCTCGCCCAGCACGCCCATGGCCACGCAGACGAAGCCGGAGAGCAGCAGGATCGCGGCGAGGATCAGGCTGGGCACGTGCGCCCTGTCCGTGCCCATGAGGTAGAGCACGAGCCAGCGCAGGCAGAGCAGCCCGCCCATTCCGAACAGCACGCCGCCCACGCCCATGAAGAACTTCACGGGCCGGTAGGTCACGAAGATGCGCAGCGTGGTGGAGAGCGACTTGCGCAGATAGGAAAGCATGCTCTTCATCAGCCGCGACTCGCGCAGCTTCTCGTTGACCTCCACGGGCACCGAGATCACGGCCATGCGGGCCTGTCCGGCCTGGATGATGGTTTCCAGGGTGTAGGTGTATTCGCTGAAGACGTTCAGGCGCATGGCCGCGCGGCGGGTGAAGGCCCGAAAGCCGCTCGGCGCGTCCTGCACGGGCGTGGAGCTGACCTTGCGGATGACCCACGATCCGATCTTCTGAAGCATCTTCTTCAGGGGCGAAAAGTGTTCGATTTCCGTGATGGGCCGCGCGCCCACGACCATGTCCGCCTCCTGGCGCAGGATCGGGGCCACGAGGTCGGGAATGCAGTCCGCGCAGTACTGGTTGTCCGCGTCGGTGTTCACGATGATGTCCGCGCCCAGCTCCAGGCAGGCGTTCAGCCCGGTCATGAAGGCCTTGGCCAGTCCGAGGTTGCGGGTGTGGCGCACCACGTGGTCCACGCCGTGGGCCTTGGCCACCTCCACGGTGCGGTCCGTGCTCCCGTCGTCGATGATCAGCCAGCGGACTTCGTCCACGCCGGGAATCTCGCGCGGCAGCGCGGCCAGGGCCACGGGCAGGGATTGCTCTTCGTTGTAGCAGGGAATCTGGATGAACAGGGTGGTCATATGCGGCCCCGGAGATAGGTTGAACGGCTTTGCTTTGGTCAGCCCCCGATCCTAGACCATCAGCCGGGCCGGGGCAAGCGCGCCTCTCGACCGCGGGCCGGGTTTCGGCTATCCTGCGCGCGATTTGCCCGGCGCCCAAAGGCCTTGCCACATTTCCCAGGAGAAACCGCCATGCCGTCCCTGTTCGACTCCCTGCCTCCCGCCCGCCGACACCTCGTGTTCTGCGTGCTCCTGGCCCTGGCCTTCTGCCTGCTGCACGGCGCCAAGGTCGACGACAGCGGCGTGGGCGGCGACGCCCGCGAATTCCTTTCCACGGCCTATCATCTCCAGCGGCACGGCGCCTTCTCCATGCAGCACAGCCCGGAGCCGCCCACGAACCTGGACGCCTACCGGCCGCCGGTCTACCCGCTCTTTCTGGCCGCCATTTTCGAGGCCACGCCCGGCCTGCGCGCGGACAGCTTCGGCTGGCTCTTCGACCCCGCCTCCTCCGGCCTGGAGGAGAACCACGGCCCGAAGATCCTGCGGGTGGTCAAGTATGCCCAGGTGCTGCTCTATCTCGGAGCCGCGTTCATGGCCATGTGGATGGCCGCGCGCATCACCGGGGACCGCCGCTGGGGCTACGCCGCCTTCGTCCTGACCATGCTGCACCCGTTCCTGGGCAGCTACGTCAACCGCTATTATTCGGAACTGGTGGCTTCGGTGATTCTGGCCGGGTTCAGCCTGCTCTTCTACCAGGCGGTGCGCCTGCGCAGCATCGGCTGGTTTCTCTCGGCGGGGCTCTGCCTGGGCGTGCTCGCGCTCACGCGGGCCCAGTGGTGGTATTGCGGCCCGGCCTGCGCGCTGTTCGCCGTGTTCGTGGCGATCATGCGCCGCAGGGAACGCGCCGCCTTCGGCAGGCTTCTGGTGGGGGCGCTGGCCATGTGCGTGGTCATGGCCGCCGTGGTCACGCCGTGGAAAATGCGCAACCAGGAACGCTTCGGCCGCAGCTTCATCACGGAGCGCGCGGGCATCGCCCTGGACCTGCGCTCGCGCTACGTAATGATGTCCGACACGGAAAACCTGGCCTCGTTCCTCTACTGGACGCGCATGAGCGAGCTGCGGGACGAGCTGCTGCCCAGCCTGATCCCTCCGGCGGAATACCGCAACCTCGTGCGCGAGGAAGGCTACTACGCGGCGGCCCTGCGCCGCAGCGGGGAATTGGAGGCAGAGTATCCGCGCGCCCAGGCCGACCAGATCCAGTTCCGGGAGGCTGCGGAACGCATTCTCGCCCACCCCTGGAACTACCTCAAGACCCTGCCCGCCATCACCTACCGGGGCATGATCGACGGCAATCTCTCGGTGCTCAACCTGCTGATCTGGTTCGTCTGCTTCCGCGTGGTCTTCGGGCTTCTGCGGCGGGGGCAATGGGAAACCCTGGCCGTCTACGCCCCGCTCATGGCCATGTGGGGCTTCGACTCGCTGGTGACGCACAACATCACCCGCTACAATTCGGTGGGTTCCGTGCTGCTCATGGTCGCCCTGGCCCACGGGCTCTGGCTGCGCCAGCAGAAGCGGGCCGGGCGCGGGGTCGGCGCGGGAAGCGCAGCGCCCTAGGAGCCTTCGCCGAGCAGGGTCCGGTAGATGTCCTTGAGCCGGGCCACGTACCGGGTCATGGTGTAGTTCTCGGCGAGGCGCTTCGCACTTACGGACATTTCCGTGCAGCGAGACGGGTTCGAAAGCAGTTCCACGAGCCGGGCCGCGATGCTTTCCGGCTCGGTGGTGCAGACGAGGGAACACTCGGACGCGATTTCGATGGACGGAACGTGCTCCGAGATGACCGCGGGCAGCCCGCAGAACATCGCCTCCACATGGGTCACGGGCAGCCCCTCGTAGTCCGAGGGCATGGCCAGCAGCGAGGCCGCCCGCAAAAAGCGCGGCACCTCGGAGTTGGGCCGATACCCCGCGAGCACGGCCCTGCCGTCCAGGCCGAGCTGGCTCTTGAGCTGCTCCAGGTCGTTGCGCAGGGGACCATCGCCCAGGATGACCAGCCCGGCGTCCGGAATGTCCTTCAGGACCAGGGCGAAAGCCCGCAGCAGCTTGTCGAAATTCTTCTGCTCCACCAGCCGCCCCACGCCCAGGATCACGGGACCGTCCAGCCCGAAGAGCGCCTGGAGATCGTGCGCGGGCACGTCGAGCTTGCTCGGATCCACAGCGTTGTAGAGCACCTGCATGGGCCTGCGGGCGAGGTTGTGTTCGCGCCGGATGGTTTCCAGGGCGGCCTTGGATACGGAAAGATAGAGGTCCGTGCGAAAGGAGAGCAGCTTGTTGATCAGGCGGCGGTGCAGCTTGCGCTCGCTTTTGACGTTTCGGATGTGGGTGATGACCGGGACGCCGAGGCCCCAGGCGGCCAGCCTGCCGAAATAGTCGCCGGAAAACTGGAGCGTGTGCACGATGTGGGGGCGGATGCGCACCAGTTCCTTGCGCACGTTGCTCGCCGTGGAGAGCCGCTGGGTCTTGAGAACCTTCTTGCTGTCCGCGGTGCAGACCACGTGCAGCCCGGCGTCGAAAAATTCCCGGGTCTTGCGGCCCGTTCCGGACACGTTGACGATGTGCGCCTCCACGTCCGGATCGTCCTGGAACGCGAGCCCCAGGTCGTAGAGCCAGTTTTCCACCCCGCCGAAGGGCAATCCGCCGATGACGTAGGCGACCCGGATTTTTTCAGGACTGGACATGATGCGTTTTCCCCCTTCTTGCGCGCCGGGCGGCGCGGCGGGGCCACCCTAACAGAATGGGCATGGATTGCAACGCGGCCCCTCGCGCGCCCCGGCTGGAATATCCTGCGGGCGCATTTTCACGCCAGGGAGTGATTGACCTTTTTCCGGTCTTGGTCAACAATGTTCATGTATGAAATTCGTCCGCTCCACAGGGGCTCCACAGGGGCTTTCCGGAGCGGTTCCGCAGATGGAGCAGACAAAATGCTGAGCATCGACGAGGTTTCCGGAGAGGCCATGACCATCCTGCTTGTTGAAGACAACGACGCCCACGCCGAACTTGTGATTCGCGGCCTGCGGGAGCAGCAGATGCTCAACCGCATCTGCCACGTGCAGGACGGCGAGGAGGCGCTGGACTACCTCTTCCGCAGGGGGGACTACGAAGACCCGGAAAAGAGCCCGCGTCCGGGCCTGATCCTGCTGGACCTGCGCCTCCCCAAGATCGACGGGCTCGAAGTTCTCAAGACCATCAAGAACAACGAGGAAATGCGCTCCATCCCCGTGGTCATCCTGACCACCAGCGAGGCGGACAGCGACGTGCAGGACGCCTACAAGCGCTACGCCAACAGCTACCTCGTCAAGCCCGTGGACTTCTCCAACTTCAACAGCCTGCTCTCGGACCTGGGCTTCTACTGGCTCGGCTGGAACCACCGGGCCAACTGACCCCCCCGCGAGAGAAACGCGACACGAGCTTCAGCCCGCCCCAAGCGGGCTTTTTGCGTTTCGGCGCACTCGGGCCGCCGCGCCGAAGGCGCCGCCCTCCCCCTCCTTGCGGGCCTCGTCCGTCTGCGCTACTCTGCTGCAATGCCATCCCCCCTGCCCCAAGAACGCATCGCCGAATTGACGGACAGCTTCGCCTCCTGGGTCGGCCTTTCGTCCCCCGGCCAGCAAATCCTGGCCGGAATCCTGCTCGCTGCCGTCGCCCTGGTCCTCTTCCTCGGCCTTTCCCTCTGGCTGCTGCGCGTTTCCTGGCGCAGGACAGAAAGCTGGGCCGAGCGGCGCAGCGGAGGCATGGACCCGGAAATCATGTCCCACACGCGCAGCTGGCTGCGCAATCTCCTGCTGCTGACCTCCCTGCGCGCCGCGCTGCATTTCGTGCCCTTCGGGCCGGTATCGGAACGCTGGATCGGCCACATCTTCCTCGCGGCACTGACCGTGACCACCATCAGCCTGAGCTTTTCGGGCTTCCGCTTCTCGCTGGAACTCTATCTCCGGCGGCGCGGCTCCTCGCTTGCCGAACACAAGAGCCGCGTGCTCCTGCCCGTGGTCAAGGGCGTGGCCTACATCCTGGCCGCGGTCTTCCTGCTCGACAACTACGGGGTCGAGATCGGAACGATCATGGCGGGCCTGGGCGTGGCCGGCGTGGCCGTGGGCTTTGCGGCGCAGGCCGTGCTCGGCGATCTCTTCAGCTATTTCGCCATCCTTTTCGACCGCCCCTTCCAGATCGGGGACTTCATCCTGGTCAACGACCAGATCCGCGGCAACATCGAGCACATCGGGCTGAAGACCTCGCGCATCCGCAGCCTGGACGGCGAGCAGATCATCATCTCCAACACGGACCTGACCAGTTCCAGGGTCAAGAATTATCGGCGCATGACCCGGCGGCGGGCCGTGTTTTTCTTCGGCGTGGTCTATTCCACGCCCCACGACGTGCTCGCCGCCATTCCCGGCTGGGTCCGGGAAATCATCTCGGAGGTTCCCCGCTGCGAGTTCGACCGGGCGCACTTCTTCCGCTTCGGCGACTCCAGCCTGGACTTCGAGGTCGTCTATTTTTTGAACACTCCGGAATACCTCGACTACATGGACGCGCAACAGGCCATCCATCTCGGCCTTGTCCGCCGCTTCGAGCAGGAAGGCGTGGACTTCGCCTTCCCGACGCGCACCGTACACCTGGCCGGGAACACCCCGCCGCCGCCCAGGAGCTGACATGTTCGACTTTCTGAAATGGCGCGAGGTCAAGAGCCACCAGCCGCCCGGCACCCTGATCTACGCCGGGCGCGAACACGGCTTCTCGCCCACGCTGCTGCACTTCGCCTACGACGAAAACGGCCTGGAAGAGACCTGCCTTGATCCGCAAGGGGAAAAGCCCGTCCTGGAAGACGGCAAGACCCGGTTTCTGCTGCTTTCCGGCGTGCACGACAGCGGCATCATGCTCCGGGTGGGCGAATGGTTCGGAATGCATTCCCTGCTGCTGGAAGACGTGATGAACACCACGCAGCGGCCGCACATGGAGCTTCCGGAGGACGGCATCTTTCTGGTCCTGCGGGACGTGAGCTTCGACCCGGAGGAAATCAAGCTCCAGTCCCAGCAGCTCTGCCTGTTCCTGACGGGCAACACCGTGGTCGCCTTCCAGGAGGACGAATCGCCCCGCTGGGAAGGGGTGCTCGGCCGCCTGCGCAAGGGGCGCGGGCGCATGCGCGGGGCCGGGCCGGAATATCTGCTCATCGCCCTGCTCGACGCGGTCGTGGACCGCAAATACGTCACCCTGGGCAGCATGAGCGAGGCGGCCCAGGATCTGGAAGACCGGCTCGACGGCAAGCCCAGCGAGGAATGCCTGCTGGAGCTTTACCGCCTCAAGCGCGAGGTCATCCTGCTGCGCAACCTGACTCTGCCCACGCGGGACATCCTGGACAAGCTCGGCGACCCGGACGAGGAGCTGCTCTCGCCCGACGTCCTGCCCTACCTGCACGACGTGCGCGGACACTCGGCCCAGGTCGCGGACGCGGTCCAGGCCCTGCACGAAATCCTGACCGGGATGCTCGACGTGCAGATCTCGCTCCAGGGCATGCGCATGAACAGCGTGATGAAGCTGCTCACGCTCATCGCCACCATCTTCATCCCCCTGACCTTCCTGGCGGGCATCTACGGCATGAACTTCGAGTTCATGCCGGAGCTGCGCTGGCGTTTCGGGTATCCCGCCCTGCTGCTGCTCATGAGCGTGGTCGCGGGCAGCATGCTCCTGTACTTCAAGCGCAAGGATTGGCTCTGACGCGCTGTCCCCGCGCCGAACCGAACGACCAAAAAAAAGCCCCGGAAACCGGGGCTTTTTTTAATCCGAATGAAGACGCTTACGCGTTGCGGCGCTGCGGGGCGCCCTGGGCGGCGTTCCGGGATTTTCCCCGGCCGCCGCGTCTGCCGCGGCGGGAACGTCCGGCTCCCTGATCTTCCTCGCCGTCGCGGCTGCGGGCGGGTCCGCTGCGGGCCGCGCCCGCGCGCTGCGGCTGCTCCAGGGGAGGCAGCGTACGCGCGTAGGGATTGTCCCGTGCGATGCGGTCGTCCGAAACGCTTCGAGCGGCGCGGCCTTCGGTGCCGCGCTCCTGTCCGGAAGCCTCCCGGGCCGCGCGGGGCTGCGCGGAGCTTCGACCTGCGCCGCGCCCGCCGCCCCGGCCGGCGTTCCGACCGTTATCGCGGCCATTGTTGCGTCCGGCGTTGCGCGCGGGGCCTCTGGCCTCGTCGCGCGGATCCGGGCGCTGTCCGGCGGCGCTGTAGTCGAAGCCGTCCAGCTTGCGGCGCTCGATGCTGCTGCCCAGGATGCGCTCGATGGCGCGCACCTGGAGCTCGTCCTCGCCCGTGACCAGGGTCAGGGCTTCGCCGCTGCGCTCGGCCCGGCCGGTGCGGCCGATGCGGTGGGTATAGGTTTCCGCCGTGTCCGGCAGGTCGAAGTTGATCACGTGGGAGATCTTTTCGCAGTCGATGCCGCGCGCCGCGATGTCCGTGGCGACCATGATGCGGTAGCTGCCGCGCCGGAACCCTTCCAGGGCCTCCTGGCGGCGGTTCTGCGAGAGGTTGCCCTGGAGCGAAGTGGCGGCCCAGCCCCGGTTCTCAAGCTTGCGGGCCAGCGATTTGGCGCGGTGCTTGGTGCGGGTGAAGACGAGCACGCAGTCGTGCTCGGTCTTGCGCAGGAGCGCCTCCAGCAGATTGGGCTTGAGGTGCGAGGGCACGGGGTAGAGCGCGTGGCTGACGGTCTTGGCCGGCGCGTTGTTGTCCACCTGCACGGTCACCGGGTTGCGCAGGACGCCGTCGGCCAGCGAGCGGATCTCGCGCGGCATGGTGGCGGAGAAGAGCAGGTTCTGACGGTCGCGCGGGAGGCGGCCGAGAATCCGGCGCAGGTCCGGCAGAAAGCCCATGTCGAACATGCGGTCCGCTTCGTCGATGACCAGGGTTTCCACCTGGGAAAGATCGGCGTCGCCGCGATTGAGCAGGTCGAGAAGTCGGCCCGGGCAGGCCACGCAGACCGTGGAGCGGGAAAGCGCCTTGATCTGGGGAACCACGCCCACGCCGCCGAAAACGGCGGAGCTGCGGATGCCGGTCTGTTTGCCCAGGGCCACGAAGCTCTCATGGATCTGGAGCGCCAGCTCGCGGGTCGGCGCGAGCACGAGAACGCGCACCGGGCCTTGCTTGGGCGCGTCGGTATTCAGCAGACGTTGCAGGATGGGCAGCACGAAGGCCGCGGTCTTGCCGGTTCCGGTCTGGGCCAGGCCGAGAACGTCGTGACCGGCGAGGACGTCCGGAATGGCGCGTCCCTGGATGGGGGTGGGGGAAACGTAACCGCAAGCGCGGATGCCCGAGCGGATGCGCTCGTCGAACGAAAAGGAATCAAAATTCACAGTATATCCTGGAATAAAAGGAAACTCGGTCGCCACGCGTGACGGCGGCGACGCAGCCGAGGTTCTCGGCTTGAATCAGGCGAAGGCTCTGGGACGAGGCGGAGCTTGGTCCGGTGTGGGAACAAAGTCGGCGACCGCGAATTCGCGGCGGCTGGGGCGCATGTCCAGTCACGCTGAGTTCGTTCCTATATACACATCCTGAAAGGATTGTAAACCCTCTTCTCTCTTCCCGGAAAATCAACTCAACGTAAGCGATTACATACTGACGCATAAAATATAACACACATAATCAGCCCGCCTTGCTACGCTCTGTCATCATCCGAGCCGCCACTTCTGTCCAAGGAGCGCCATGCCGACCACTCTCGAACGTGAATTCGCCGCCACCGCGCGCAGCTTCCTGCTGACCTTCATCTGTCTCGGACTCGTCACCGCGGCGGGAGTCTATACCCTCTACCGCCAGGATGTCCGGGAAAAGCACACTCTCTTGCTCCGGGAGCAGACCACCGCTGTCAATGCGCTCTCCCGTTCCGTGATCCGGGAGATGCGCAGCGTCTACCACGACCTCCGCCTGCTCGCCAGCCACTACGAGCTGCACGATTATTTGATGACGGGAAAAGCCGAGTCCAGCCACATGCTCGAATCCGAGATGATCGCCCTGGCCAGGATAACGGATTTCTACGACCAGATCCGGCTGCTCTCCCCCGACGGAATGGAACTGGTGCGCATCAATTACGACAACGGCTCGCCCAAGGCAGTGCCGCACGACCAATTGCAGAACAAGGCCAGCCGCTACTATTTCCAGGAAACCGCAAAGCTTCAACAGGGAGACATCTACGTCTCCCCCTTCGACCTGAACGTGGAGCACGGAAGGATCGAACAGCCCATCAAGCCCATGATCCGCGTGGGCATGAGCCTGCGCGACAAAAACGGCAAACTCCAGGCCGTACTGATCCTCAACTACCTGGGCCAGCGTCTGCGCGACGCCGTGCGCAGGACCGCGCTCCGCGCCAGCGCCGTGCCCATCATGCTCAACAAGGACGGCTATTACCTGCTCGGCCCCAGCCCCCAAGACGAATGGGCGTTCATGTACGAAGGCCGCGAGACGCGCTCCTTCGCGCACGCCCGGCCCCAGGCCTGGGAACGTATCAGCAACACCTTCAACGGGCAGCTGGAAGAACCCGAAGGACTCTATACCTATTCCACGGTTTTCGCGGCTCCTCCCGCCGCAGGAGCGCGCCGCGGCCTGGACGCGCGGCAATGGAAGATCCTCAGCTTCGTTCCGGCCAAGGTGATGAACTTCCACAAGGAAAGGCAGGAAAAATACGCGACCCTTTTTCTCGGCGGCCTGCTCATATCCCTTTTCGCCGCGTCCATGCGCGCACGGCTGGTGCGCTCCAACGTCCGCGCCCGCGCCCACCTGGAAACCGCCCGCCAGCTCGCCGTGGACGCCAACAGGGCCAAGAGCGAATTTCTGGCGCGCATGAGCCATGAAATCCGCACGCCCATGAACGCGGTCATCGGCATGACCTATCTGGCCCTGCGCACGGAGCTGACCCCCAAGCAGCAGGACTATCTGCGCAAAATAGATCTCTCCGCCAAATCCCTGCTCGGCATCATCAACGAGGTTCTGGATTTCTCCAAGATCGAATCCGGCCAGCTCGTGCTCGAACACACCGAGTTCCAGCTCGACAACGTGGTCAACAACGCCGTGAGCATCGTGAGCCTGAACGCCGAGGAGAAAGGCCTCGAACTCGTGGTCATGGTCCGCAGCGAGGTGCCGAACAATCTCCTTGGCGACCCGCACCGGCTCGGCCAGGTTCTGCTCAACCTCCTGGGCAACGCCGTCAAATTCACCGAGAAAGGCGAAGTCCTCCTGAGCGTGGACCTCATTGAGCGCCACGGGGACACCGCACTGCTGGAATTCGCGGTGCGCGACACGGGCATCGGCATCACGCCGGAACAGGCCAAAAATCTCTTCCACCCCTTCAACCAGGCCGACGGCTCCATCACCCGCAAGTTCGGGGGAACCGGCCTGGGCCTGACCATCAGCCAGCGCATCGTGGAGCTGATGGGCGGCGAGATAACCCTGGACAGCGCTCCCGGCAAGGGCAGCCGGTTTTCATTCCGCATTTCCGCTGCAATCCAGCCCGGAAAAACCAGGGACCAGTTTCTATCGCCCATTGAAATGCGCGGGATGCGCATCCTCGCCGTGGACGACAACAACATCTCCCGCGTGGTGCTGACCAAGATCCTGGAAACGTTCGGATTTCGTTGCGACGCTGCGGAAAGCGCGTTCACGGCGCTTACGCTGCTCGAAAAGGCCCATACGGAAAACGATCCTTACCGCCTGGTCGTCACGGACTGGCGCATGCCCGGCATGGACGGACTCGACCTGGCCGCCAGGATAAAGAGCGACGAAAAGCTCTCCCCTCCTCCCAAGGTGATCATGCTCACCGCTCACGGCCAGGACGAAGCCATGCACCGGGCGGAGCAGCTCGCCCTGGACGGGTTCATGCTCAAGCCCTTCAACCGCTCGATCCTCTTCGACACCATCATGTCCCTGTTCATCAGCTCCAAAACGGAAGATACGGGGGTACCCCCGCGCGTTCCGCGCCACCAGAACGCCGCGGGCGTGCCCGACGCCATCCAGGGCGCGCATCTGCTGCTCGTGGAAGACAACGCCATCAACCAGCAGGTGGCGCTGGAGATTCTGGAAAGCGCGGGACTCAGCGCAGATGTGGCCGCAAATGGAGAAGAGGCCGTGCGCATGGTCTTCGAAAAGCATTACGACGCCCTGCTCATGGACATCCAGATGCCGGGAATGGACGGATATCAGGCCACGCGCATGATCCGCTCCTCGCCGGAATTCGACCGCCTTCCCATCATCGCCATGACGGCCCACGCCCTCAGCTCGGACATGAAGCGCTGCCATGCCGCGGGCATGAACGACTACGTGGCCAAGCCCATCGATCCGGACAAGCTCATGCTCACCCTCGGCCGCTGGGTGGATGTGAGCAGGCCGCAAGAAAACGTGCACCCGCGCCCCACGGAAGACGACGACATCTGCGAAGGGGAGCTCTGCGTCCAGGGCGTGGACGTCCACGGCGCCCTGACCCGCCTGCGGGGCAACAAGAACCTGCTCATCCGGCTCTTGCGCAACTTCGCCTCGGAATGCGGCGACATGCTCCAGGACATCGAGCGCATGCTCGGCAAGGGACAGCGGGCCGGAGCGCAGCGGCAGATACATGCGCTCAAGGGCGTGGCCGGAAACATCGGCGTGGTCGCCGTGGAAAAGGCGGCAACGCGGCTTGAAGGCCTGCTCAAGGATCCCGAAGCCGACCTCGGCTTTTCCCTGGCCGAATTGCAGGAAGCCATCGCGAGTTTCGTGCAGGCGATGCAACTCGCCCTTCCGGACGTGGCCTCCCCTGCTTCGCCCCAGAAAAGAAGGACTCCTCCGAACTTCGAGGAATTGCCGGACTTGCAGGGTCCGCTGGACGAGCTTCGAGAGCTCATCGAACTCGCGGACATCTCTACGGAATAATCGACAATCTGCGCGCGGTGCATCCGGATCACACGGATCGGTTGGCGCAAAAACTTGCGGCCTTTGATTTTCCCGGTGCGCAAGAAGAGCTGGAATACATCATCGCCGAATATGAAAAACGGAGCGAAGCCAGACAATGACTGAAAAGGCACGCATTCTCATCGTGGACGACCAGCCGTTCAACATCGAAGTGCTCAGCGAGCTGTTGCTCGTGGATTTCGATATCAGCGTCGCTGTCAACGGGCCCGACGCCCTGGAGCTGGTCTACGGAAAAACGCCGCCGGACCTGATCCTGCTCGACATCATGATGCCCGGATTGGACGGGTACTCCGTATGCCGTCTGCTCAAGTCGGACCCGCGCTCGCGCGACATTCCGGTGCTCTTCGTCACGGCCATGAGCGCCCCGGAGGACGAAGCCCACGGCCTGGAACTCGGAGCCGTGGACTACATCACCAAACCCTTCAGCGCGCCCATCGTGCTTGCCCGCATCAAGACGCACCTGTCCATGGCCAGCGAAAAGAAAATGCTCGAGCTGGCGGTGCGCGAACACACACGGGAACTGCGCCAGGCCAAGGAGGCGGCGGAGCAGGCCAACAAGGCCAAGAGCGCCTTTCTCTGCAACATGAGCCACGAACTGCGCACGCCGCTCAACGGCATCATCGGCATGACCCAGCTTCTGCTCGGCAACGACCCCACCACCGAGCAGGAAGCCTTCCTCATGGACGCGCTCGGAGCGGCCCAGCATCTGCTCGCCCTGGTGGAAGACCTGCTCCAGCTCTCCTCGCTGGAATCGGGCAACGTGCCGTTCAGGCCCGCCGAGGCCAGCCTCGAAGAATCGATCACTCCGCTTCTCGCCATGTACGGCAAGCAGGCCATGGACAAGGGGCTGGAATTCTCCTGGGACATCGACCCCTCCGTTCCGGACCGGCTGTTCATGGACGCGCCCAAGGTGCGGCAGGTGCTCATCAACCTGCTCAACAACGCCCTGCGCTTCACCATGCACGGCGAGGTGGAGATGACCGTCTACGAGTGGGCCTGCGAAACAGCCCCGGACGGGAAAGGCCCCGCCGGGCTGGTGCTCTGCTTCCTCATCCGCGACACGGGCATCGGCATTCCCCCGGACAAGCTGCACGACATCTTCGAGGCCTTCAGCATCGGCGAGGACTTCATGACCAAGCGGCACAGCCGGGCCGGACTCGGACTGGCCATAGCCAACCAACTCGTCAAACGGATGGGCGGAACCATCTGGCTGGAAAGCGTCGTGGGACAGGGCTCGAACGTCTTCTTCACCGTGCCCTGCCGACCTTGCGGCGAGGAATGAAGCAAGCGGCCCGGCGCTTTCGCGCCGGGCCGCTCTCCCGTCAATCCACTTCGCGATAAACGCGCGTTTTCACGGAATCGGGCATGACCCCCTCCGTGAATTCCCCGAGAACGGCGTCCTCCAGCAGGGAGCTGCGCCGGTGCGCTTCCACGTCGTCCCATGTCTCCCAGACGGACTCGAAGAAGATGTTGATCCTGTCTTCCAGGTTCACGGAATAGCCCGCGCGGGAGGTGACGAACCCAATCTCGCCCGGAAGCAGGCTGCGCAGATAGCCGAGACTGCGCTCCAGCGAAGAGCCGACCTCAAGTTCCCTGGCCCTGTCCATGCCGATGTCGAAATGCAGATGGTAGATGAAGGCCATGCGCTTCCCCCTATCTCGGCGACCAGTACGCGATGATGTAATAGACCCACCAGGCCAGCACGCCGATGATCGTCAGCTTGACGATGGGCGGCAATCCTCCGCCCGCCTCCTGGATGGTTCCGGCGAAGCTGTCGATGTAGCCGTCGGGCTTGATGGCGGCGGCGTCCTCCCCGGAGGGATCGGGCCGGTGGCCCTTGCTGCCCGGCAGTGTCTTGGCCCGGTGCGAGCGCAGGCCCAGCACCACGCCGAAAGCCAGCAGGACCAGGGCGCTGCCGATGATCCAATACAATTCGGTCCAATATTGCAACACGTTGTTAGTCACGGTGTCCTCCAGGTTCATTCGTCGGCCAGGGGGCGGGGTCGCGGTCGTCGAGCATCTCGAACTTGGCCTGCTCCACGTTGCGGAACTGGCCGCTGCGCAGGCCCCAGCCCAACAGGACCAGGCCCACGCTGATCACGAACGCGCTGAAACCAAGCAGCACCCACATTCCTTCAGGCATCATTCCCCCTTTTCCGAAGCGTTCAAGGACTTGGTCACGTAGGCCGCGGCGTCCCAGATGTCGCCGTCCGGCAGCAGCCAGCGGAACGGGGCCATGACCGTTTCGGGCACGCCCTCCATGGTCCGCCAGAAGACGTAGCCCATGCCCATCCCGGCGGGATAGGGCGCGGGCGCGGCAGCCATGCTCATGGCGGTTCCGGGGCCGCCGCCCTTGCCGTCGTCGCCGTGGCAGGTGGCGCAATAGACGCCGTAGACTTCCTTGCCGTGCTCCGTCGATATCTCATGCCCTTCGCCGAGCCAGTTCTCCTCGCTCAGGGTCATGTAGTCCGCGGCCACCTTGCCCGTGGCGAAAACGCTGAGGGCCACCTTGCCCGTCTGCATCTCCCCGTTGCCGGACATGTCCATGGAACCGGACATATCGCCCATATCGCCCATGCCGCCCATGAACGTATCCATGAGGTACTTGATCAGATCCCAGCGTTCCCGCCAGGGCAGGAACTCGCCCCAGGCGGGCATGGCCGTGTCCTGGATGCCGTAGCTGATCTTGGCCATGTGCTCGCCCAAGGATTCCGGCCCCATCTTCTCGTCGCGCATCTCGCGGAAATCAGCGGGCTTTGGATCCAGAACCTGTCCGGCCCAGCCCTTTCCGTCTCCGGCGGGACCGTGGCAGCGGGAACAGTTCACCAGGAAGGCTTTCTTGCCCCGCTCGTAGTTCACGCCCTGCGGGTATTTCTGCGACTTGAACACTTCGGGGAAAACGAAGTCCTCGCCTTCGGCCGGAGCCTTGGGAGCCTTCTCCGTCTGCGTGAACACCGTGCGCACGTAATGCACCACGTCCCAAATCTCCTTCTCGCCGTATTCCACCTTCCAGGCGGGCATGGCGCTCCAGGGCAAGCCCTCGCTGACGCGCCAGAAGTAGTCGTCGTCCTTGAAGTCGGGCTTGTCCACGGTGCCGTAGCTGCCGTCGCCGAAGTCCGGCGGCCTGGGCTGGAGGAAATCGGCGTAGGGGCCTTCTCCCCTGCCTGCCGGGCCGTGGCAGACCAGGCATTCGCGGGTGAAGATGTGCTTGCCGTTTTCAAGCGAGGCGATGCTCTGCGGCTCCGGGTTGGTCATGCCCGCATACGGAGCGGGCACGTCGCCCTCATCCGGGTCGCGCATCGCGGGACGCGAGAAGATGCTGCGCACATAGCGGATGACGGCCCAGCGTTCATGCGGGGTCAGGCTTTCCTTCCACGGCGGCATGACCGTGCCCTGCACGCCTTCGGAAACATGCCAGTACCATTGCTCGGCGGGCATGTTCTTGAACGGCTCCTGCTTGAAGTCCGCCGGGGTGACCACCAGCGTGCCGCCGTAGGAACCCAGGCCGTTTCCGGAGCAGCCGTGGCAGGTCATGCAGCGGGAAACATACAGTTCCTTGCCTTCCTGCAATCCAGCCGCTTCCCAGGTGGGCCAGCCCGCGGCAACGCCTTCGGCCGGAACCGCCAGCGCCGGAGCCGGGTCAGGATCCGTTTCCCCCTCGTAGGGCGCGGGAGGCTCGATCATGCGTTCCATGGCCACACGGTCCCCATGATCGAAGAGATAATGCGAAACCGCTTCCAGATCCTCCTCCGAGAGGAAGGAGTAGCGCGGCATGATCGAAAGCGGGGAATACTTGCGCGGGTTCTTGAGGTGTTCGATCTCCCAGGTGCGGCTGCGCTTGCGGCCCACGTAGGAAAGGTCCGGCCCGGTGCGTTCCGAGCCCAGGGTCAGAGGGCTGTCGAACACGAAATCGCCGCCGTTCGAAACCGGCCCCATGGCGTTGTCGCTCTCGCGGACATACTGCGTATGGCAGTAGTTGCAGCCGTTGGAATAATAGACCTTGTGCCCGCGCTCCTGCACCGCGTCGTAGGGATGCGCGATGATGGACTGCTTCGGAGCCCACATCATGTCCGGCATGAACACGACCATGAGCACCATGATGCTGAAGACCACCATCCCGCCGAAAACAGTGAAGCGGAAAGTCATCTTCATGACGCCACCTCCTGTCCGGCGCCCGGCTCAGCCACAGGCAGGCCGGGTTCCACGATGGGCTTGCCCGCGAAGTAGGTCAGCAGCACGTTCCAGGAAAAGAGAATGAAGCTGATGACCACGAGCACGCCGCCGATGGCCCGCAGAGCCATGAACGGCCGCAGGCCGGGCAGCACGCTCCAGATGGGCAGGCCCTGGTGAATCCAGGCCGAACCCTGCACGATTCCGGTCAGGAAGAATCCGCCGAAGAAGAAAAGAAAGCCGATGAAATAAACGCTGTACTGCACGTTGACCAGCGCGCGGCTGTAGAGTCCGCGTCCGAGTATGCGCGGCATGATGTAGAAGATGCCGCCCATGACCGTGGAGGCCGCGAAGAACATCAGCGCGAGGTGCGCGTGGCCGGGCACGTACTGCGTGAAGTGCGTGAGGTTGTTGATGGCCCGCAGGGACTGGTGCGACCCCTGGTAGGAGACGAGCACGTAGGCGGCCCAGCCCGTGACGGCGAAGCGCAGCGGAATGCTGGAGAAGAAGCGGTTCCAGTTGCCGCGCATGGTCAGGAAGATGTTCATCATGATCGCCAGAACCGGGATGACCATGCCGATGCTCTCGGCCACGCCGAAGGTCTTCAGCCAATAGGGAATGGGCGACCAGAGCAGATGGTGCGCGCCCACGCCCGTATAGAAGAAGATGATGCCCCAGAAGCCCACCAGGGACAGCACGTGGCTGTAGAGCGGGGTGCGCGTGTCCAGGGGGATGAGGTAGTAGATCACCGGAAGCAGGCCCGTCGTGAACCAGAGGCCCAGGACATTGTGGCCGTAGAACCAGTTGTAGAAGGAATCGTTGATGCCGACCGACGCGCCCGCGGGCACGTTCCACATCACGTTGCCGATGAAGTAGAGGATCGGCATCCAGATGACCGTGCCGGTGATATACCAGAGGCTGACGTAGAGCTTCTTTTCCACCCTGTGGGCGATGGTCATGTAGATATTCAAAAGATTCAGGAGCAAGACGATCATCACGCCCACGTCAACGATCCAGGGAAGTTCCGCATATTCGCGGCTCTGCGTGTTGCCGTTCAGTATGGACGCTATGCCGAGCAGCATGGCCGCGTTCCAAAGCAGCATGCAGACGTTGCCGAGCTTCTCGCTCCAGATTCTGCGTCCGGTGAGCTTCGGGACGATATAGTACCATGCGCCCATCATGCCCATGGAAAGCCAGGCGAACATCACCGTGTTGGTATGCGCCTGGCGCAATCTGCCGAAAACGAGCCAGGGCACGCCCTGGAACATGTCCGGAAATACGAATTCCAGCGCCAGGACAAGACCCATGAGGGTTCCCAGCACCACCCAGAGGCTTGCGGAGAGCATGAAATTCAGGCTCGCACTGTTTTGTTTGTCGAACATGCAATACTCCAGACTATAGTTCGGTTCTCTAGAACATTTAAAATGACGACAAATGACTAATGTACAATATTAATCCGAGAAATGACGGTCGCATTCAACGTTCAACGCCAATATGGACAACCACAATTTCTTCAAATAAGCGCACTCTAATCCACTGATTGCTTTTATGTCAATTGAACCTGTTTTTTCGTGTTTATTTTTTTGTCACAAAACCCTTCACAGACAACGTATTGCAAACGAAAACAATGCATCTGCCTTGCGTCAACAATTCTTCGGACAAAGCTGCCTCGCCGTCATCAGTCCCCTTTTGCGATCGAATCGGTTCGAAGGCCGCCATCCGGCCGGAACGCATTGAACTTGTTCATGCGCGGTGGTATCGGTCGATACAGGATGCATAATTTGTAGCTGCGGGACAGCCGGGCGCGAAACGCCGGGAGCATGACGGAAACAGCGAAAGGAGCAGGCATGAAGTCAGCCGGAAAAATCCATCTCGTCCTCTGCTGCATTGCGGCGCTGCTGCTGGCGGGCCTGCCCGCGCGTGCGGCCCAGCCTGGGCAGGGCGGAGCGGACCGCCCCCTGGAAATGGTCAAGGCCATCTACGCCCCCTACCTTGGCAAGGCTCCCATGACCGCCTCCTGGCTGGACCAGCTGGCTCCCATCGCCGCGCCCAGGCTCGCGGCCCTGCTGGAGCGCGAACGCTCCTGCCAGGCGCAGTACCTCAAGGCCTGCAAATATCTCTTCGACGTGATCGCCAACGGCGAAAAGCCCGACGTGCGCGGCCTGCAACTGCAACTGGCCGCGCCCAGCAAGGAAACCATGGAAATCGCCGCCATGTTTACGAACAACGGCGCGCCTGCGCGGCTGGTCTACCAATTCCGGAAGATGGGCGGCAAATGGCTGCTGGAAGATATCCGCTCCATGGAAGGCGAGACATGGAGCCTCGTGAAGCTGCTGCAATGAGGTGAGAACCGGACAAGCCGGGGACGGGACACCCGGCCAGGGCGGCCTACGGGCCGGCCCGAAAAGCGCCGGGCGGCGCGGGCAGGCGCCGCCCGGCCAATAAACGGAGCAAAGCGGACGAAACAGCTATCTCCGGAAGCGGTTGCGCAGGGCAAAGCCGAAAAGCGCGGCCTGGAACGTTATCAGGAGCTGCCAGAAGAGCATCCAGAGGCGCGTCGCGCCCCAAAAGCCATCCGCCGCAGTGGGCTGCTCCCGGAGCAGCGGGATGTAATAGAGGTAGTGGCCGGGGAAGACCCAGGGCAGGAGCGGCAATAGAACGAAAAGCAGCAGCCAGCAGAGCGCCAGGACCGGCTTCTCTCCGAATCCGCTGAGCAGCTTGTAGGCCCGCAGGGCATGGCGGGTCATGCGCTCGGAAGCCGCGTCGAACGTGGGCAAGGCCCACTGCCCGGCGATTTTCCAAAGCACGCGCGCGGCACGCCGCGCCTTGCCTTGCCGAACCCTTCGCACGGCCCGCTGCAATCGCGCCCGGCACTTGTTGGAAACCAGCCCGGCAAGCGCCTCTCTTCCGACCTCCCGCAAGGACCGGGTCCGTTGCGTCATGAGCTTGAGCTGCGCCTCCTTTTCCGCGATGTGCCAGCGCGAGGCCTCGTATTCGTTGTGCTCGTCCTTGTACTTGCGCTTCATGCGCTGGTAGAAGTCGCGCGTGGCCTGGAGCTGCCCCAGCTCATCCTCTACGGCCACCTTGATCCGGCCGTGCTCCTCCGGCCACTCGCAGTTAACGAAATGCAGGTTGGCGACATTGAGCACGCCGTTGAAGTTCAGCTTCGCCTTTCGCAAGTCGGGACAATCCCGGAAATAGATCGGTTCCGGGCCGATGCTGGCGCGGACAAAGCACAATTCGATTTCAGGTTCAAGCTTGAGGTTTGCGAAAATGCATTGCTTTAGAAAACTCGCATCAGTGAACCACACGTGCCCCTTGAAGTTCGTAGAACCGAAACCCACTCCCCCCCCGAAGATCGCTTTCCAGAAATCCGCTTTCCCCTCGAAGCTCGCGATCGAGAAATTCGCTGCCCCCCCGAAGCTCGCTTCACGGAAATACGCTGCCCCCTCAAATCGAGCATGGTGAAAAGATATCGCAGGAAGGGGGCACGCCTTCTCGAAACAGATATCCCCCGGAAAGACCACCCCCCTCAAATCGCACCGCGCCCCCTCGTCCTCCAAATCCACGGTGGCCTGGATGCGCTCCGAGATCAGCGCGTTGAACTCGTCCACGGATAGCGGCCTGCCCGCCAAATCCAGCTTGAGATGCTTGGGCGCATGGAACACGCAATACTCTTTCCCGCCCGCCGGATCGGTCCAGACCGGTTCCTGCGGGTCCGCCCATCTGAACTCGGCGCATTTGCAACAGGCCATGATTCCTCCGCGATGTACGTTTCGGAAGAACAATATAGAATGCATCGCCCGGCAACAAGTGCGCGAACGGCGCAAAGCAGCCCGCAGTGCGAACGGCGCAACCCGCCCGCAGAACACACCGAGCGACAGGAGCAGAGGACAAACGAAAAGGGCCGGATCATTGCTGATACGGCCCTTTGACATTCGGTGGTGGAGACGAAGAGATTTGAACTCTAAAGAAACGAGCCTTCACAGGTCCGCACAAGAGCGCACAGAAAGCATAAAAAGTCCTTTGTTGACAGCAATTAATGACGTGTATTATGTTCACACAATCACACTGGAAAAACCTGAGTGTCACGCTAAAAAGTTGTACAGGGGTTGTACAGAATGGCTGCCTCCAGATTTTACAAGACCGAGTTCAAGGGTGTCCGCTACCGGAAGCACGCCACTAGAAAGCATGGCGTGCAGGCTGATCGGTATTATGTGCTGACGTACAAGATCGACGGCAAGACCAAGACCGAGGCGGTCGGGTGGGCCTCAGAGGGCGTAAAGCCGTCTGAAGCGTATGATCTTCATTGCCAGCTCCTCCAGAACCGCAAGAAGGGACAGGGGCCGAGGACCATAGCCGAGATGCGCGCCGAGGGCGATGAGGAACGAGCTGAGCGTGAGGCAGAGAACAGACGCCAGGCGCGTCTGAATATTTCGTTTAAAAAGTACTTCGAGAAGTACTATCTCCCGGAAGTGCTGCAAGCGAACCGACCTGAAACCGTGGATAAAACTAAAATCCAGGTGGATAAATGGATAGATCCGGTCGTTCAGGAACTTCCTATGCGTGAGATTACACTTGAGTATATCAAACGGATTCGGGCGAATCTGAACAAGAAGGAGCGCAGTCCTCGGACCATTCAGTATGTTTTCGTTTCCTTCAATGCCATTTGGAATATGGCCAGGGAGGACGGCTTCGTCGAGGGCGAAAGTCCGGCCAAGAAGCGGAGCTTCCGTAAGACTATGCCCACGGTCGATAACCGGCGGGAGCGTTTTCTGACGAGAGACGAAGAGGACAAACTGCTCGCTGAGTTGGCTCGCCGGAGTCGGCAGTTACACGATATGGCTTTGCTTTCCATAGAGTGCGGTCTGAGGCGGGGCGAGATCTTCGCTCTGACATGGGATTGCGTGGATTTCGAGTCCGAAACCCTGCACCTGCGGCGCACTAAAAGCAACAAAAGTCGTTGGGTGCCTCTCACGCAACGAGCCAAGGCAATGTTGCTGATTATGGAGCCGGGCAGTGTCGGTGAGTTTGTATTCCTCGATCGATTCGGCAATCAGCTCAAAGCGCTCTCCAATTCATTCGACAAGGCCGTGGATAAGGTCGGCTTGAATGATGGCATCACTGACCGGAAGATGAAAATAGTCTTTCACTCCCTACGGCATTCCTATGCCAGCAACTTCCTCAAGGCGGGCGGGAGTCTTTATGCTCTTTCCAAGCTGATGGGGCATGGCAGTATAAATGTGACCGAGCGCTATGGTCATTTGGTCAATGACGATCTGGTTGCCGCCACCAAACAGATGGAGGCGAGTCGGACGAGCGAGAGGAGCGGTGGGAAGGTTGTTCCTCTGCATAAGGCACAAAGCTCCTCCAATAGCTTCTAACCGGAACGCTCTGTTTTTTGCGACCTTTTCAGCGAATACTGAGCTGTGTGCAGCTGAAGCACCCCACCTAGAACCGGAACCCATCCTGAGGTTGGCATATCCGGTTGGCAGTGCGAAAAGAAAGGGCTAGCCTCAAATCGAGACTAACCATTTATTATATTGAAAGAATAATGCCCCGGCAAGATTCAAACTTGCGGCACATGGATTAGGAATCTCGTGCTCTATCCTACTGAGCTACGGGGCCACATAAAGACCAATGATTGTGGCATGTTAAAGAACAGTTTCGTTGGCAGAGCCATCCGCCGTTCACCCCGGAAAACCCCGATTTGACGCGCACAGGATTAGGAATCCGAGCAATACATTTAATCCATTGAAATAATTGAAGAAAAATCCATAAAATGTCAGAGATAGCCTCGGAAAACTGGACCACTCGTCAAGGTGGACGTAAACAAGCCCAAGGAGGCTGTTGATGTCCAAGCAGAGAAAAAAATTTACCGCCGAGCTCAAGACCCGTGTCGCCCTGGATGCTTTGTCCAACGAGCGCACGCTTTCCGTGATCGCCAGCAAGTATAGCGTACACCCCCAATCAGGTTGCCCAGTGGAAAAAGCAGGCCAAGGAAGGCATCACCGCTTCTTTCTCTGACAAGGTCCAGCAGACCCAGCAAAGCGATGAGACTCAGATCAAGAAGCTTCACGCCAAGATCATGCAATTCATCATGTAGAAGGATTTCTTCCAGCAAACCTTCGCCAAAATCTGAGCTGCGAGCGTAGGCGTGACATCTTCGACATGGGCAATCCAGTGCTCAGCGTCCGGCAGCAATGCCGATCTATCAGACAGGGCCTCAAAATCATAGCCTCTAGTTGACGTAGTCAGATATGCAGGACAGCCGTTGCCAATACTTATAGATGATGGTAACATTTCGATAAAATTTAGAATGATGGAGCCAATCTATGCGCTTCGGAAGCTATTTTATCACGATCAACTTCGATGAAGATGTGCTACTACCAAGCTATCTTGGCTCCACACTGCGCGGAGCCTTTGGAGCTGCCCTGAAGACCTCTATGTGTGGGAACCTGAATCGCGAGTGCGAGTCTTGCAGGATTGCTGAACGTTGCCTTTACGCCAAAACGTTCGAGCCCAAGTCGTTCACTGGCAAGATGAATGTGCGAGGGGTGGAACCTCCTCCTTCATATGTAGTTGCCCCCCCCGACAGCCATACAACTTTCCTCGGCAAAGGGGAGACACTGGCCTTCACATTGCTTCTGTTTGGAGAGGCCAACTACTACCTTCCCTTTTTCCTTAACGCCGTTGAGATGATGGGACGGCGCGGGATCGGGCGGCGTCCGGATGGCCCAGGAGGAGCACTGTTTTCATTATACAGTGTTGAACAGGACCAGGGGCACAACCTTTTCGACCCGGCAGATGGACGGCTGGTTGGAGAGCCAGCAGTGCAGTACATCCGGCTGGAGCCCCCACCTGCGGGCAACCCTGGGATCCTGACCGTAAAGCTTCTGACCCCACTTCGGTTAAAGTTCCAGGGCCACCTTCAAGATACACTCCCCTTCCATGTGCTCGTACGCGCGGCACTTCGTAGGGTGTCATCCGTCTTTGCCGCCCATGGTGACGGAGCTCCTGAGATCAAGTACGCCCAGCTTGTAGCTGAGGCGAGCGCAGTGAAGACGATCTCGAGCGATCTGCGATGGCTGGACTGGGAACGGTATTCCAACAGACAGAAACGGCGGATGCTCCTGGGCGGCATGGTCGGAACGATCAGTTTTGCCGAGGTCGCCGCCGCCTATCTACCGATCTTGGCAATCGCCAGTCTTCTGCATATTGGCAAACAGTCCACATTCGGACTGGGCAAGTTCTCTCTTGCTTGGCGGCCAGATCAGGAAAGAGGAGCAATGACAATGTCTTCCACCGCTAGCCCAGCCAAAGATGAAAGCATTTGCTCACCACAGCTTTCGTCAAAGTAGACATGGAGGAGGCCTGAATGGATCAAATCGATATGGAAATATTGGCTCTTGCTTCTCTACTGCACGACATCGGCAAGTTTGCCCAGCGGGCGAAGCGGCCTAAAAGCGTCAACATGGAAGGCGAATATTGTCCGGCGTACAAAGGTAGGCCGAGCCATGCACACGTTCTCTACACCGACAACTTCATTGAAAAAGACCTTCTGCTTCCGCCAGAGTTGGTCCCTTCTCGGTCTCGAATTGCACGTTTGGCCTCCGCTCACCATAAACCTGCGGGAAGCGACCTCTTGGAATTGGCTATTGCGCAGGCGGATCGGCTCTCCGCTGGGATGGACCGCGTGCCGCAGGAAGATGACGCTGGCGACTATATGAACGCTCGCTTGCTCTCAAGCTTTTCCCAGATCAAGCTTTCCGAGAGCGGCGACGAGACGCCTAGACAGTATTACCGCCTTAGATCGATCGAGGAAGACCCCTTCCCTGTAAATCTAGAAACAGCGCAAGCCAGCAGCTATGCGGAACTGTTCCGCGCCTTCATTACGGGGCTCGGTAATATCCCCCTGGACATGGGGGTGAGGCCCTACCTAGCATCACTTGTTTCCCTTCTTGAAAGATACACGTGGTGCATCCCTTCCTCCACCTACCGAACGGAACCGGACATCTCGTTGTATGACCATGCGGTAACGACCGCCGCCATCGCCCAGGCCCTAGCGATGTACCACGAACAGCAAGGGGGGTTACCCGGCTCCGACGACCGGCGCCAACCAAAGTTTCTCCTCGTTGGGGGCGACCTCTCGGGGATCCAATCCTATATCTTCGACATTGAGAAATCACATGGCGCTGGCGTTGCCAAGTTGCTGCGTGCTCGGTCATTCCATCTGCAGGCCCTAACTCAATCGGTCATTCTCACCCTCCTGGAACGAACAAACCTCTTGCCCCAGGCCAAGATAATGGACGCGGGCGGACGTTTCGTGCTTCTTTTGCCTGCCGTGCCCAAGGTTGAAGAACTGCTGCCCCAGTTCGAGGCTGAGGTTCAGGAGTGGTTCCTTAAGGAGTTCAAGGGGCGCTTGTCACTCAACATGAGCCATTCAGTGCGAATGGATGAGACGGACTTCGCCCTTTCCGCTTTTCACAAGCGGCTTGATGAGTTCTTCGACTGCCTTGAGCTGCAGAAAATGCGAAAGTTTGCGAGCCTATTGGAGGGAGGACGCCCGCCCATTGCTGTGCTCGCTGGTGAAGACTTCACTGCAGGTGCCTGCGAGATATGTCGAACCAACCCGGTCTCGGAGAATGCTAGCGCCCGGTACGAAAACCAGACAGGCAAGTCCGCTAAGCTTTGCGAGCAATGCGAAGGGCAGATCGAACGGATAGGCAGGAGGCTACCACAGGCGGGTGCAAAATTCGCACTTTTCTCACGGATGGGCAACATGGATAGCATTCCGTTATTTGGGGGGATGGCGCTCCATTTTGCAGAGGTGGCGGACAAACGCCACAAGGGTGCCTTGGACATTGTAAACCTGCGCACCCGAGGACAATTCTCGTACCATGCCATTGCAGGACACCTGCCCAGGTTTGCTTCCGGTGATGATGCCCGGTGGGAGACAGAGGGACGAAAGGCAAGCCTTGAGGAATTTGTCATTCCTGATACCCCGAAGACATTCAGTCAGATTGCTCAGGAGGCACGAATCCCGGACGGCCAGGGCAGGCTGCGCGGTAAGGCCTTCCTGGGTGCGCTTAAGGCCGATCTGGACAATTTGGGGATGATCTTCAGCGTCGGGTTCGGCGACAAGCTTTCGCTTTCAAGATTTGCGGGCCTCTCCAGAATGCTGAACCACTTCTTCGCGGAGGTCATGCTTGACTTGATTGGCAAGAACCCTCTGTTCCATGACATCTACGTGGTGTTTGCAGGCGGCGACGACCTCTTCCTCATCGGCCCCTGGCACCAGTTAATGACCTTTTCGGAAACCCTTGCAGGTGCCTTCCGGCGATATGTTGCAGGCAATCGGGATGTCACCCTCTCCGCTGGCATCTTCATCACCAAGCCTACCCTGCCCGCCAACACCGTAGCACGGAACGCCTCGGCCCTGCTGGACGAGTCCAAAAAGTACCAACATTCCGGGGAAGAGGGCAAAACCAAAAATGCCGTCACCGTGCTGGGGGTGACGATTGGGTGGGAGGAATACTCGGCGCTCATGCAGAGAGGGACGTGGCTCGAACGCCTTGTGTTGGAAGGGCATATTCCCTCGGGGCTGGCGATGCGGCTCATGCGCTACGCCGACGACTGTCTGGCCTTTCGCAGCGGGAAAGGCGGTCGCCGGAGCGGTATGTACCGGTCGCAGATGCGCTATGACTTTGCTAGGAACTTGAACAATAAGTCTCTCACACAAAGGGACAAAGAAGAACTGGAAGCTCTGGGAACAGATCCTTTGACGCTGGAGCGAATGCGCCTGCCTATTTCGTATGCACTGTACAGAATGCGGACAGAGTGAGGAGGACCTATGAGTATCTACTTTGATGATCAGGGCAACATACGCAAGGAACTGCTTGGGGAGGAGTCGGAAAATGTCGCCCAAACTTTTGTTGTCCTTAAGGACAATAAGCTTGTTGCTCGAGAATCGGTGAACTCAGCACAATTACGCCGATTTTACGGGGAGTTGAAGAGCTTGGAGAAGAAGCTGGAATTTAAACGGCAAGGCGGGAGCAATTCCGATGCGTTCCTTTCGATTCTTCCCCTCGTGAAGATGGTCAAGTCCAAGGTTGCCTATGCCTCGAATCCGAAAAACCAAAAAGTCCCAATGGCCTTTGCAAACTGGCTAAAGAAAAACATAGATGCCATTGAGACTGCTGAGGACTTCGAGGCCTTTATGCTTCACTTCGAAGCCGTCGTCGGATTTTGTTATGGCCGGGGCATAAGCAATTCTTGAGCGAGAGGGAAAACTACATGAGATTGGAAAAAATCAAGCACATCAACGGCACGCTCCTTGTTGTCTCCGGCCTGCACATCGGTGCTGGCAGGGATGTCATTGAGATCGGTGGTATGGATCAACCCATAATTAAACACCCCATTACCAGAGCTCCCTACGTTCCAGGCTCGTCCATCAAGGGTAAAATGCGCTCTTTGCTTGAGGTCTACTATTTTATCAATAATGAGAAGACTCGAGAATTCGTTGTTCAGGGGAAGCCATGCGGGTGCGGAGAACGCAGCTGCCCGGCGTGTGTCATCTTTGGCGCCGCCAACGACAAAAAGGACATCACTATCGGCCCATCCCGTCTCATGATGCGTGATGCGATGCTCAGCAAGATCGATCAGGAGCGGTTCGAAAAGGGCGAACTGCCTATGGAGGTCAAGTACGAGAACATCATCCACAGAGTGAAGGGGGTTGCGGAGCATCCTCGCCCGCTCGAGCGCATTCCAGCCGGGGTGACGTTCGACTTCAATTTCTCCTTCAAAGTGTTCGAGGGGGACGAACCGGGCCTGCTCGACTACGTGTACCGGGGGCTCCGGCTCATCGAACTGGATGCCTTGGGAGGTTGCGGCTCCAGGGGCTGCGGGCAAGTGCGCTTCGACAACTTGGCCTGCGACGGTCAGAAAATTGATCTGACGAGCGTGAACCTCGACTAGGAGCGAGCCATGCCACTCTATCGGTACATAATCACGCCTCGCGGAGCGTTCGGAACCCCTATGCGCAGCGATACCCTGCACGGACAGCTGCTGTGCGCGGCTGCGGAACTTGATGGACAGGATGCGGTGACCGAACTCATCACCGCCTTCGAGTCGGACAAGCCTCCGTTCATCTGCTCTTCCGCCCTGCCGGAGGGGATGCTCCCCATGCCCTGCCTGCCGCCGCTGCCCAGGGACGAGTTCCGGGCGCGCTTTTGTAAGCAGGACGGGCCATTTTGTGGCGATCGCGTGCGGGCCCTAAACTTCTACAAGGCGTTCCGGAAACTTGCCTATGTGCCGATCGGCGTATGGAGTGAATTGCGAAGTGGGCTGGACCAGGCGAGCCTCTTCAAACGATGGGTCCAGGACTGGCGGAATGACTGCAACGCATTTCACCCAAAGCAGGCCTCAGCCGAGGCTGTATGGCAAACTGCCCATGTGGAATCGCACAACAGCATTGATCGAGCTACTGGTGGGGTACTGCAGGATGGTGGGCTTTTTCTTTCAGAATCTACCTTCTTCGGGTCTGACGCCAGACTCGACCTGTATGTTCGCGCGGAGACACCCGAGGCATTCGAAAGGCTACTCGGACACGTGGCGGCGACCGGTTTTGGAAGGGACACGAGTACGGGCAAAGGGTGGTTCACTTTTGAACGTGACGATACCTTCGACCCCTCCAGACTGAAAGGGTTGGGGACGCACAGGATGACACTGTCCGTTCTCTCCGCCATGGACATGTCCGAGGCCAAAGGGTGGTACCGGGTCTTTGCTAAGTCTGGCCGCGTCTGGGGTGCGCTGGGGGAGGGCAACCCCTTCAAAAAGACCTTTCTCGCCATGGCGGAGGGCTCGGTATTCGAGAGCCTGCCCGACCGGGGCTATGTACTGCGGGGGCTGCACCCGAATCCGAAGGTGGTCCAGGTGACGTGGCCTGTGACCATCGCCTTCACACTCGCCACCCAGGAGGCCGCAGCATGACGCGCCTTCACGAGCAGGTATCCTTCATTCGCCTGGAACCGCTCACGCCAATCCATATAGGTGTTGGCGACAGCATGGATCCCCTGGACTACATCATGAAGGAGGAGCACGGACAGCCATTTCTCTACTCTGTAGATGTGCAGGCCTGGGTGGAGGCGCAGGCAAACCCGGTCGAACTGGCAGAACTGTTTTCCAGAAAGTCACTTACAGAAATCCGGTCCTACCTGACAAAGGAGATTTCCCCTAGTGTGGATGTGTTCGGCGGCGCGTCGGCCAGAATTGCCTCGCGAGAGGTCTACGACAAGTACACCCAGGAACTGCGTGTACAGAGCAGCCTCAACCAATTGCTCATTGATCCGGCCCTGAAAACCCCCCTGACAGGGGCCCTGCTCATCCCCGGCTCGTCCATCAAGGGAGCGATCCGCACGGCCGTCATCGATTGGCTGGACACCAACTGGAGCATAGGCCTGAAGACAGCTATGAATAAAGACCCCAAGCACGGATATACAAACGCCTTGGAGGGGCTTCTTGGCAAGATTTCGGATAATGACTTCCGCGACCTCAAGGTAGGCGACTTTCCAGCAGCGATTGGAGAATCAGTCATCGTATCGGCCAAGGAAGTTCGCAAGCGGTACAAGCCGGAAAAACAGGGTACCCCGAAGAATCCCTGCGAGGTGAGCTTCTCGCAGGTCATGTCCAGCAAGGGCTATGCCGTGTATGGCAAGATTGCTGTGGGCGCCCACGGAGCTAGTCGGCGCGATACAGCCCTGACAATCTCGCAGGGGGGGAGGACCAAGACATGGACGTTGCAGCAGTTGATGGAGTTGTGCAACGAGTTTTACAGTAAACGCTATCTAGACGAGAATGCCCGATTCTATTCTCAGCCGCATCTCTCCAGAACCGCTGAGGCCCTCGGTCCCATCGATCCTTTGTTCGCCAATCCTGATCCCAGCGCCATGCTTTTACGGCTGGGCCACTACTCCCACGTGGAATGCATGACGGTTAGCAACAACCAACCCCAGACCCGCCGCATGAAGGATGGCACTTTCATGCCCTTTGGCACGACGCGGACCCTGGCTGACGGCGTTTACCCCTTCGGTTGGGCTCGCCTGACAATCATAAACGCCGAGAAGTATGCTCAGGCCTGCAGCCGGAGAGAGGAGGAGGATGCGGCCTTCCTGTCTGAGCGCACACGACGACGCATGGAAGCCAACCAGAGGCGAGAGGCGAAGGCGCGGCAGAAAGCGGAACAGGAGCGCATTGAGCAGGAGCGCCTGGCGGCAGAAGCAAGGCGCAAGGCCGCCCGTGAATCCATGACCCCAGAGGAGCGGCTTATCGACGATGTGAGGAGCGGACTCGGCAACGAGAACCAAGCCGTGGAACTTTACGGGAAGCTGGATGGGCTGCACGATGAGCTCCGTGTCTGCGCGGCTCGTTTGCTGAAGGCCTTCTGGGAGAAGGCCGGCAAGTGGGAGAAAAAGAAGTGTACGAACAAGCAGTGGGCAAAGGTCCAGAAAGTCCGGGACATCCTTGGAGACGAATAGCCAGGGGAGCAGCCAATGCCTGTGCTTTACGTGACGGAACCTGGGGCCACTGTTCGCTTGTCTGGTGAGAGCCTGCTGGTGACTGTTGAAGAGCACCATGAGGAAGCCCACGGGGCAGGTCGACGCAAGACGCTGCTGGAGGTCGAGTCCCACAGGCTAGAGTTAATCAGTATTGTTGGCGCGGGGCACATCACATCCACAGCGATGCAGCACTGCCTGGAGCGAGGAATTTCTGTAGCCTGGCTGACGAGGAGCGGCGAATTCCTTGGGCGCACGATCGGGGCCATGCCCCGCTCTGCCGAAATCAGATTACGGCAGTATGCTGCTACCTCGAATGTTGGGACGAGGCTGGAGCGGGCTGTGTCCGTTGTGAATGCAAAACTTCGAAACGCACATGCCGTCCTGCTGGACATCCAGAGCAACGACTCAGGAAACGATACTCTGAGGCAGGCTCTGACAGAGGTGAAGCGAATCGCGGAACATACGGATTCATGCAAAGAGATCAAGAGCTTGCTCGGCAGTGAAGGAAGTGGAGCGCGTGCCTATTTCGCTGCTTTTGGCGCTGCCTTCAAATCGGAAATCCCCTTTCGGGGTCGCAAGCATCGACCAGCTCCTGACCCCGCCAATTCATTGCTTTCCTTCGGCTACGTTATCCTGGGCGCAAGGCTTGCCGGTCTTCTAGAGGCCCGAGGACTTGATCCCTACCTTGGGTTCTTCCATGAACTGCGGCCCGGTCGTCCGAGTCTCGCTCTTGATCTTCTTGAAGAACTCCGTCATCCTATCGTTGATCGATTTGTTCTTCGGAATTGCAACTTGCGCGTTTTCCGTCCAGAACACTTCGACCCCCCTGACGAGGATGGGGCCGTGCGAATGAACCGGGAAGGGCTCCGGGTATTCTTCTCGCACTGGGAAAATCATCTGCTCAAACCCTTGCGTGAGCATGGCCAGGAAGAACGCATCTCTCCTCATGATCTGATCAGGCGCCAAGTGGAACGGTTTGCCGCCTCGCTGGGGGGAGGAGAGTTGTATCGCCCCTTCCTTTACGGGAACTGAGGATGCATGGCAAAATGTTGCGGTACGTCATCTGCTATGACATTCCTGACGACAAGCGTCGGACAAAAGTGGCCAAATGCCTGGACGGCTACGGTGACCGCATCCAGTTCAGCGTTTTCGAGGCGCTGCTCACCCATACGCTCATTGAAAAACTCATAGGGAAACTTACGGACATGATCGACGAAAAGGAAGACAGCGTCCGCATCTACGCCTTGTGCGCTAATTGTGCGGGCAAGGTTCACAAGCTTGGGGTCACTGACCCGGGGCCGGAGATAGGTGAGGAGACCGTCTTTATCGTTTGAAATGGATTCCAGTCGGCACCCTGTTTTCGTAACTGCAGAAACCCTCCCAAAGGAGGTCCGGTTACGGCATCTGGCATGTCAATAAATCTGAAGGGTTGTCGCCTTCACACTGCATTCCACCGAGCTTGTTCAATCGCGATGCCCTTTGCCTTGTGCCTATTACGAAACCATAACCTCGTGCCTTTGGGAACAGCCATCTTCTGGAATAGGGATTACACTGCATGACCCGCTAGAAAGGGGATTGCGACTAGGCGTAGATTTTGTTGTTGAATTTCTGGATTTGCTTATTACACTGCATGACCCGCTAGAAAGGGGATTGCGACTCGGCAACCTCGACCAGTCCCATCACGTCGTCCAACGTATTACACTGCATGACCCGCTAGAAAGGGGATTGCGACTTTTGTTAAGCGAGTTAAGCACACTTGACGCGCTCACCAATGATTACACTGCATGACCCGCTAGAAAGGGGATTGCGACCGGCTTGCCCGCCTTGACCCCAAAAAGGCGCTGGTTAAGGATTACACTGCATGACCCGCTAGAAAGGGGATTGCGACCGTTGAGAGTCGGAGGTGTAGCCCCCTCGTCAACAAGCCCAATTACACTGCATGACCCGCTAGAAAGGGGATTGCGACGACTACGAAAAAATACGCGCCTGGTTCCCGATGGTGGAGATTACACTGCATGACCCGCTAGAAAGGGGATTGCGACCCAGCTTCTCGGTCTGCTTGCGAATCGCCGCGAGCGTATTACACTGCATGACCCGCTAGAAAGGGGATTGCGACGCCGTGTGGTCATAGCTGACCTCGGCGGCAGTGGGCAGCTGATTACACTGCATGACCCGCTAGAAAGGGGATTGCGACACGTGTGGCGGGCGGTAGCCGTAGGGGATTGCGCCGAATTACACTGCATGACCCGCTAGAAAGGGGATTGCGACGCGATATTGCGCGCTGCGGGCCGCACGCTGGGCCTGGATTACACTGCATGACCCGCTAGAAAGGGGATTGCGACGCCTGAACATCGGCCTTGCTGGACTTGTTGAGGACAAAGGATTACACTGCATGACCCGCTAGAAAGGGGATTGTGACGCCAGTACATGAGACGCACTTACCAACGCCTGAAATTCTCTGATTACACTGCATGACCCGCTAGAAAGGGGATTGCGACGCTCCTTTTTGCGTTTTGTTGATGCTGGTTCTAGTATAAAACTAATTACACTGCATGACCCGCTAGAAAGGGGATTGCGACCTGGACCATCTCGAACCGCGCCCGCTTATCCGTTACGCCCATTACACTGCATGACCCGCTAGAAAGGGGATTGCGACGCTTGTTGAGCTTTTCCTTGATAGCCTTTTCGTCGAAAGTTTACACTGCATGACCCGCTAGAAAGGGGATTTCAGACTTTTCCTGAACCTTATAAGAATGAGACAACCCTCTCGAACAGAACCGGGGAGCACGGTACCATCGAATGTTAATTGCTCGGCAAGGACACCATGTAATGACCAGCCCAGCTCGCGCATAAAGGAGGCATGTATGGCAAACGGTGGCAAGACGCTTTTTTTGACCGTGGGGACCGGCACTGCAGAGATCCTACGTGAATCAATGCTCGTCCCGCTCCGCAAGTCCATTCTCCACGGGACATGGGAGGAAGTGGTCCTGCTGCCATCGCAAAAGACCACCGACTCCGCCAAACTGCTCTGCGAAGAGCTGCAAGGCATACGGCTTGTTGTGTCCCCCCTGCCCAGGCCTGGACAGGAGGACAACGCGGACCAGACCTATGCCCATTTCGAGTCCGTAATTGCCGAGCGGATTGCCTCCGGAGTGCCCCCAGGACAGATGGTCGCGGACTTCACACGTGGGACAAAGGCCATGAGCGCTGCCTTGGTCCTCGCTGCTGCCCGCCACGGAATTCCCCGTCTGAGGTACATCATTGGCGAGCGAAACAGCAGTGGAAGCGTCAAGGCCGGCATGGAAGTCGTGCAGGAATTCTCCACGACAACGGCAAGCGGGCACCGGCTTCTGGACCAAGCTCTGTTGGTTATGACGAAGGGCAACTTCGCAGCCGTACAGGACATTCTGCCTGCCGTGGAGGATCCCTTGGAGGTGGTGTGGCCGGAGGCCGTCAGAGAATTGTTCTCCTTTGCGCGGGCAGCCGCCGCCTTCTATAGCGCTTGGGACCGGCTCGACTATGCCGAGGCCCTGAGACTGCTCAAAAGTGGGATCCCGGAATGCCCAGATAGAGCGTGGGCGCGGTTTACTCCAGGCAAGGACGTGGCCAAGCATGTGAAGGAGCTGGCAGCAGCCAGACCAAACACGAATAAGGAGTGCGCGGCCTGGGTTCGGATCAAGGCTGTAGACCTGCTCGCCAACGGAGAGCGCAGGATACGGGATCGGCAATTCGAGGATGCCTACCTGCGGGCCTACAGGGTCCTGGAACTCATCGGACAGGTGGGGCTCTTTGTTCACGGACTGGATTCTAGCGATATCCCGAAGGACAACCCGGCTGTGCAGGCACTGCAGGAAAAGCTGAAAAAGAAACACGAGAACGGATTTGGGATGAACCGTCGCACAGGAAACTATACGGCGCCGCGAGAGTTGGCGGCCAGGTTGCTGAAGTTTATGGACGACCCGATGGGGGCCAAGCTCCTGGAAGTCGGCAAAGGCGGATTCACTCAGGCTCGGAATAACAGCCTGCTGATCCATGGCTTTACCGCCACCCAACAGGCCACTGATGAGTCGTTGCGTTCCATTTATGCCGATTTGGAACGCTTGCTGCGCGAGGAATTTCCATGCGAGGCCGAATCTACGCTCGAGGTGGCACGGAGCGCCGACTTCTGCCTGACGTCATGCCAGGAATAGTCTGGCCTAGGAGAACACGACTCTTAGCTAACACTGAAAATCCAGAGAGCTTATCAAAGAGGCGGGTCCATCCCATTACCTTGCTTTACCGCTACGAGGTCCGAAGAAGTGAACCCATTACTCACGTCAAGCAATACTTCAACTTGCTGACTGAGCGAAAGTGAGCCGCCAACATCCGCCAGCGGCTCTCTTTGTTTGCTCTACCTGATGATCAGCCCTCCCCTGTCCTCGTGGTCGTGGGCTTCATTGCTTTCGCGCTCGCCCTCTTCAACCCCTTCCATGACCTCGAGAGCCACTTCGGGGTCGGAGAGACAACGACGTTTTTCCACAGTCACAGCGTTAACACCCGTGACGGCCAAGATGCCGACAACAACGCTGCCGAGGAATGTCATGATGCCTCTCATGATTTTCTCCTTTATTCTAGATTTCAAACTGATAGCCGCAACGGTTGCAGCGGTAGTGGCCAATGACGTTTCTGTCCACATGTTCGCCGATCTGGTTGCCCACGGCGGCCCCGGCAAGAAAGCCTGCCAGGGCTCCAGCAAGCCCACCGGCCAGGACACCGATCCCGGTTCCCACCACCGGAACCACGGACCCGATGGCCCCGCCGAGCACGGCCCCGCCTTCAGCCCCCAGGTAGCCTGTTGCGGCCCCGGCCACGCCGCCCACCGCAGTGCCCATCCGCTGGACCACATTGACCAGCACGACATGGTCCGGACTATTGCAGACCGGACATTTCTGATTCTCCTTCATCTGAGACCTCCCTACGATTTGGTTGAATGGAAAAGCGCTTGGCCAAAGAACTGGAACACGGCCGGAGCCAGTTCCTGGATGGCCTGGATATTGATGCTGCGCCTCGGCATGAGGCTCGTGATGCCTGGGGAGTCAATGCCAAGACCGAAGACCTCGATCTCCGCCAGCAGCGCCGCAGACAGGGCCTGCGTCGCAGTCTCGTGGTTGTCGGGATCTCCGTCCGTGACGAGCAGCAGAATCTTGCGCTGCTCCCGCAAGGGGACCATCTCCAGGATCGCCCACCAGAGCGCCTCCCCCATGGGCGTCTTTCCGCTGGCCGCGAGACTGAACCGCGTATGCACGGGTTGGCCGTGCCGAACCAGCGGAGCCACCGTTTGCAGGTCCCCCTCCCCGTGTCCCGCCGGGAACGCTGTGACCGCCACGTTGATGCCCATGAGCTCCATGGTCCTGGCAAGCACATGGCAAACCTGCCCGGCCATAGCGATCCGCCTGCGCATGGAGCCGGAACAGTCCAGCAGGAGATGCACGGCGGTGTTCATGGCTGTGCGTTGTCCCTGTCGCAGGAAGACCTTCGCGTCCCGCGCCGCGAGCCGGTGCAGCCGAGTGGGTGCGACCCTGCCGCGCGACGACGGGACATTGTGACAGGCCAGCTGCGCCTGGAGCTTTCCCTGGAGCCGCGTGCGCAAAGCCAGGGTGATCCGCCGCGCGGCTTCCAATTGCTCCGCCATGAGCGGGCGCATGCTCTTTCCGGCAATGGTGGCCACCTGAACACGCGCCCCGGCACGTTCGTCCTTCCCTTGAACGCCCAGCTCCAGGGACTTGCCCAGGATCGCGCCGAGTTCGTCCGGCAGTTCCTTTTCCGTGGCTCTGAGCAACCGCTCCACGCTCGCGGCCTGCGGCTCGGCAGCCGGAAGCGCCTTCGCTTTGTGGCCAATCTCCCGGACAACCGCCCTGGCGGCGTCCAGGCAGGCCTGGGAATCCGGACAGGAACGCCTGACCTGCTCCAGGATGATTTCGACCCGAACCAGCAGGTCCGGCCAGAAGCGGTCCAGGATATCCCTGGTTTTCCGGACACGCACCCCCAGTTCCGGCACATCCCAGCCGCGCACGCTCAAGAGCAGCCAGTTCAGCAGCAGAAGGGCCGGATTTTGCTCGTCCGGCTCCGGGCTTCGCTCCAGGAACAGATGCCGGATCAGCCAGGTGAAATTCCGGCGGCAGCCCGGATACTGGGCCGCCAATCGGTTTTCCACGCGCCAATCCTCGAAGATGTTCCAGATGTGCTTCTCCAGGGCGGTGAGATCACGCAGGCAGTCAAAGTCCGTGTGTCGCAGATGCGCGGCCTCGTGATCGACATAGCCGCGCACCAGCCCCAGGAAGGTGCGGTCCGCTTCCGTTGGCAGGCTCGGCAGATGGATCACCCGACCGTCCGTCCAGGCCCTGTTGCCGCCGATATGCACCTGAATGCCGTAGGAACGCCCGAGAGCACTGGCCAGCAGGGGCAAACTGTGCAGGAGGGGATTCGTCCTCGCCATGACGCACCTCCCCTACCAAAGCCCCAGGCTGTCGAGATGGACCACAGGAGATGCCACGGGAGCATGCGCGGGGCTGAACGGCGCTCGCCCCAGGGGAAGCTCGGGAGCGAATTCCTCATCATTCTCCAGTCGCGAATCCAGACCCGAATCCATATCAGAGACCGGAACGGCGGCATCCAGGGCAGGCAGACGCGGAGCCTTGAGCAGACCCTGGAGAATCGCGTCCGGACTCCTGCCGTCCATGACCTTCTTGCCATGCTCCACAAGCAGGTCGGGATTGCCGAGCAAACAGACCAGCCCCTGAAGCATGACCAGTTCCGCGCCGTCGATCCTGCCGGACTCCGGAACCCTGGCCAGGGCCGTCTCGATCAACTCCGCCACGGGAGCCACCCGAGGCTCCACAAAACTCAGGCCGCAGAGCTTGCGCTGGAGGGTGCGCAGCGGCGAAAGCGCCTTGCGGGTGATCTCGGTTCTGCCCGCATAGCTCTTGTGCCAAGCATCCCTTGCGGCCTTGGCCACCTCACCGAAGAGCCGCGTGCCCAGCCCGCTCACCTCCTCATGCAGTCCCACCTGCGCCTCGGCATTCCGATCCTTGCGCGGAGGCGCGACCCGGAAGAGTTGCCAGCTGAAGCCTAGGCGACTGCGCACATGGTCCGCACTGACCAGTGAACTCGCGATGATTGACTCCCAACCAGGATTGTCCAGAATCCATCCGTGCACCGCATCGTCATAGCGGTGCAGGAAGGCCTCCTTGGCAGACTGGTAATCGTCCGCAATGGCCTGGAGTCCGGCCTGGACCTTTTGTACCGACGCTTCCGGGATGGCCCAGCCTCCCAGGAAACGCACGCCGATCCGGTCCAGCATGGTCACGGCCTTGGCCTTGAGCGAGCCGAAAATGCGCAGTTCCGCAGGATCGCAGATGCGCTTGCTGCCAAGCGAAGCCAGTTTTTCCGGCGGCAGGTCCGCCGTGCCGAAATCCGAGGGCGTGAGCTTCTTGCGGGCCGACCAGATGTTCACGTCCAGACGAACCGCCACCAATTCCTTGAGCACCTTGATATCCGTGGACATGGCGTCCTCCTTTGTATTGCTTTCATGTTCAAACCGCCCGGCATGGGCGCAGAAAAGAAGAGGGGGAACCGGAACCGGCTCCCCCTCAGGACACGTCTTGGTTTTGCGCCCCTGTGGGGGCGTCCGCCGATGGGAACATGCGCTGGGCCAGCTCATGCAGCATGGAGCGCGTTTCCCGTGTGGCCCGAAAGCCCAGCGCCCGGTCCAGGGCGTAGCTCACGGGCTGCACCCCTTGATGCGCCAGGGGCTGAAAGCGCAGGGTCAGGTCTGCCCAGCGCAGAAGCGTCCGTGTGGAAAACGTGACCTCAATGCTCTCGCCGAGCGGGGTCTGCGTGTCTCCGAAGCCGCGAAAAAGCCTGCGCACCTCGCCCGCGAACTCCACCATGGTCTCCCGGACCGCCTCGGGAAGCAGGGAAGCGGTTCTGGCAAGCAGGCGCAACTCCGCCTCCTTTGCCGGGTAATCCACCTCGCAGAGCCAAAACCGGTCCATGAACGCCAGGTTCTGCCGCAGCGTGCCCTGGTAGAGTCCGGTTTCGTCCGAACCGCCGTTGGTGTTGGCCGTGGCCACGAAGCGGAACATGGGATGCGGCTTGATGACCTCCCCGCCGTTTTCCGGAATGCAGAGCGGATCGCCATCCAGAATGCCGTTCAGGCCGGAAAGCGTGGCCGGGTCCAGCAGATCCAATTCGTTGAGCAGAAACAGCCCGCCGAACTTCAAGGCCAGGGCCAATGGACCATACTGGAAGGTCATCCGGCCCTCTTCCAGGCTCAGATGCCCGACCAGGTCGGTGAACTCCAGCCGCGCATGGCCGGTCACGTCCAGGACCGGGTAGTTCAGTTTGGCCGCCAACTGCCGGATCAGGCTGGTCTTGCCGCTACCCGTGGGGCCGAAGACATAGAGCGGATCAGCCTGTTGCATGAACCAGACGATGATCTCCCGCATGGTCTCGTGGAACTGGTAGTCCGGATCGGGATCCGGCGTGTACGCACACGGAGCGGCAAAGCCCTGGATCATGCGCCCCGAGGGTTGGCCGCTGAACACCGTGCCCGCGTCCATTTCCACGACCTGAAGATTCTCAAGCTCCAGATGCGACATGATTGTTCTCCTGTTGTGTTTTGGTTGCGGCTTGCGGATGACGCCCCACGAACAGACGCTCATAGGGGTTGCCCATGTCCGTGCTGCGGGTCAGAATCCGCTCGCAGACCTCTCCCCCCACCATACTGGTCAGTTCCGCCTGTAACCTGCCACGGTTCAGCGTGGTCCGGCCTGGCATGTTCGACACCTTGAACCGGTACTTGCCCGTGCTCAGCCAGCCGCCAGCTGCATCCCACCTCGCGTACTGTCGGCAAATCCTTTCCTCCATAGCCCGGATCTCCTGCTCCAGGCTCTTGCGGTTCGCCTTCAGCTCCTCAAGCTGACGGAGCGCGGCGTCCCCCTCCGGGCTATCCACCTGCCCGGAGCTGAACTTCGGGCAGGTCGCCGCATGGTCGCACCAGTCGCAGAGCGGGTGAAACCCCTTGGCGTATTCCAGATCACCCAGCCGGATCAGGCCGTTCGCATACTTCCGGTGATTGTCCCACAAATCGCCCGCTAGCCGCAGGGCCAGGGAATGCATGGCCTCATCCGGAAGATACGGCCCAAAAGGCTTTGCTTCGGACATGGAAAGGCAGAGCACCCAGCCTTCGATATCAACCTGTTCCGGGGATTCCGGGAGCCGGGCGCGGAAAAGACGTGCCGCAAGCTCAGGGAACGTCAGGCCGGAGAAGAGCACATGGCCATCTTCCGCCCGTAGGTTGAAACAAGGCTGGTTCCAGCAGGACGCGAGCAGACCAAGCTGGCCATAAATCTGCATCTCGTAGGCCGGGTTCAGGGTTTTGGGCAAATGCCCGGTGCTCTTGAGCTCCAGAATGCGCACCGCAGGTTGCGCGCCTCCGCGAACCAGGGTGAAATCGAGATGCGCACGGAGCGGAATCGAGCTTTCACCCTGCTGAAGGGTGGTTTCAATCTCCAGTTGCGCAATGAACTGCGAACCGTTGGCGCTGAGCGCCTTGCTAATGCCGGTTTCCAGCCAGTGTCCTCGTTGCAGGATCAATTGGCGTCCCAGGACGCTTTGAACCCGTTGGTCGTCACCGTCCCCAAACCACTCCGCCACCTCCTCCGGGGAGACTCCCGAGCCGGAAGTGGACTTGTCCGCCACCGCAGCCCGCATGCACTGCATGGCCCTGCCCAGGTCGGACATGCCCACATAGCTTGCGCGTTCTCCCAATTGCGCCTTGGTATTGCGTTGGGCATGTGCCAGAAGCCCCCGCGCCATCTGTGCGAGAAGCGCCTGGGCCTTGTGTTTGTTTTGCATCGTGTCCTCCAAAACGCGGAAGGCCCCTGGATTTCTCCAGGAGCCTTCCGCTGGCGATGATGGTCGAATGAATGTCCGGAAACGGTCAGGCCGCGTTAGTCGCATACCGCCACCAGACCTTGCGTTCCGGATCCCAGCGGAAGCCCGCCTGTTTGAGCATTTCGCGCTTGTTGCGGGTGTCGCCCGTGGCCGTGATGCACTCCCGCCCGTCCTGGGCCGCAACGCTCTGGTACTGGACGCCGTCGAGTCGCGGCAGGGCCTGCAACGGTGCGGCTGGCTTGGACTGCGGTTTTGGGGGCATGGCCCCCTGCGCGTCGTCGTCCTGCTCCGTCACCAGCCCCACCAGGGTCGAAAGCGCATAGCGCCTCGCATAGGTCAGAGCGGAGCCGTAGCCTTGCGGATCGGCCTTGGGCAGCGGCATGACCATCATGGACGACTGCCATTCACCAGACTCCGCATGGACCAGCTTGGTCACGAGACCGAGATGCCCGGTCTCCGCCGGAACAGGGTATTGCGCCACCCACACGCCCTGCACAAGCAGCGCCTCGCGGCAGGTGTCCATCACGGAATTCAGGGTCGCGTAGCGGCTTTTGGTGAACGGATTCTCCCGGTCCTTCTGCGCATGCGGAAGTGCTTGCTGGACCTGAAGCATGGCCTTGGCCAGATTGGTGATCTCTGGGGAATGGAAACTTTGCACCTGCATACTCCCTCCTTGAATAGTGATTGGCTGAGCGCTGACAACACGCGCCAGCTTAGAAAAAGCCTGTGATTCAAGGAGATAATATATAGGTGAAATGGGTTGAAATGCGTTTTTAGTTTACAAAGCCAATAGGCTAGAGCACCAAATTCCTAACCTCGGTGTCGCAGGTTCGAATCCTGCCAGTGAAGTAGCCCCCATTTCGACCGGACAGCAATGTTTTCTCTCAAGCATTCAACCGCCAGATACTGAAACTCAAAGCACACGCAAAACTGACCCAGATCAAGTATGGAACCAAAAGTACGGCTGCGAGACGGGAAATTCGGAAGAATAAGACAACCGCGAGCGTGAGCAATGGCAACAAAAGAGCCACCACCAGGAAACCAAGCAAGGTATTTTTCAAACCAAAAAACAACGGGCTGAACGAGTAGTTGACCACCAGTTGTGAAAAATAGAGCAGCAACGCCAAGCCCTTTTTTTCAACCGAAGCGCGCAACACGAGCCACAGCGCGCCCCCCATAGCCGCATACAACAGGGGCCAGACTGTTGGAAAAATCCAGGCCGGAGGGTAAAACGCTGGTTTGGCCAAAGTTCCTATCCACTCCCCCGGCGGAAATAGAACCCCAATCACGCTGCCGCCCAAAACATGGGCACCGATGAGCAGCAATGCGTGGCCTTTAGATTGAAACCGTGTAGACTTCATTTCGGGTAAAAGTCCTGGTTAGCGTTACGCATTGACAGCTGCCATGATCTCATGCCCCAGCGCCTACGAGGGGCGATTGCCTGTCGACACGAAAAAAGACGAGAAAACGTGTTTTATCCTTTTGCTCAAGCTCCTTAGGATAGCAGCGTCGACAAAGGGAGTATAGCAACTCGGTGTCCTGTTCTTCTCTGAGCATCGTCAACAATAACCTGACGCCCTTATAGCCAGGTCCATCTTCGATAAACAAAAAATGAGCCTTGGGGTTGCTAGTAACGTTCTTGTGGCTGAGCCTATTATTCATGATGATTGCAAGTGATCCGTCATCCATGACGTGTGGGCGGGAATAGATCGCAGCGTTTACTTCCCCGTTTTTATTTGCTGTCGATAAAACGCCATAGCCTTTGGTCGACTCAAAGTAATTCTTAAGTTCCATCCGCATCTCCTGTATTAACTACATGCAATAAAAAGTTTCATGAGAAGACTATGATCTATTTCCGCTTTGGCCTTATAACTTTGGTTACGAGTAGAATCAAATCGTCATTGAAACTAATTCAAAAAAGCTCAAGCATAACTCAGGATTTTTTATGTACTTACTTAAGATTTCCTTTGTATCAAGCTGGTAGCCTGCAAGATTTACGAGATCATTCTTATTTAAGCTCTGAAATCCCATTGACCAACCGACAAACAACCGTTTTTTGGACGCACCTTCTGCAAGCAGAGTAACACTGTGATGACGAGAGTCATTTGCTATTTTTTCATACAATGCTTTAACCTTGTTTTTTGGGCCTTCGATGTACTGAATGAATACACCTTGGCTGTAAACAAGATATCCTGTTATTCGGTTTTTCCTATTAAGCGACTGTGACTGTTTTTGAATCTTTAGGATTTCAGATTCATCTAAAGACTCATTTGACTGACTTGCATATACAACAAAATACACATCGCTTATTTGTTTTTCATTGCTATTGACGTTTTTCTTTACAAACCTTATAAAAGATTTTTCTGAAATTGGTTTACTAAAGAGATAGCCCTGTCCTGACTGTACGCCAAGCGTTAACATTTCATTCAACTGGTCTTCAGTCTCTATGCCTTCGGCAACAAGTCGGATTCCAAGAGACTTTGCCATCCTGCTAATTGCAGCAACTATCGCTTCGTTTTCACCGCTTTTTGCAAAATCCCAAACGAACATCCTATCAATCTTTAATGTGTCAACATTAAGACGAACGAGCTGTGACAAAGATGAATACCCGGTTCCAAAGTCATCGACCGCGACTTTCATCCCAATCTTCCGCAGTTCATTTAATATGTTGATGTTGCCTGTGACGTCAGACATCAGAGATGTTTCGGTTACTTCTAAGACAATTCTTTTAGGATCAGCTCCTGTTGATTGAATAATATCCTTGAATATTTGGATAAGCTGTTCATCTGCGAACTGCCTGGCTGAAATGTTAACTGTCAAATATGGAGTACTGCCACGTAACTGTTTTTGCCAGCGTCGTTGTGCCCTGCATGCCTGCTCAAAGACCCATTTGCCAATTTGGACTATGGTCCCATTCATCTCAGCAATGGGGATAAAGACTGCTGGAGAGATGGGGCCTTCTGGAGAATTCCAACGAAGTAATGTTTCGGCCCCGGCTACAACCTCAGTCTCTAGGGTTACGATGGGTTGGAACACTACCTCGAACTCACCTCGATCAAGGGCAAAGCGGAGCCCATTAGAAATGGCAAGACGTTGATGTGCAGCTTGCTGAAGAGATTCATTGAAGAAGCTCCAACTGTCACGTCTACTTTCCTTAACGGCGTACATGGCGTTATCCGCAAAGCGCAGTAAATCATCCGCCGAATGGGTGGTGCCATGCCCAAAAGCAATTCCTATGCTTGCAGTGACCCCCAGCATGATCGAATTATATTCCACTGGCGTTCTCATGGCCTCATTCAGACGATCCGCCAGGGTCGCCATGTTTGTCGGCTCAGAGACATTCTCGCACAAAACTACAAACTCATCTCCGGCAAAGCGGGCGACAGTATCCCCAGGGCGGACGCTTTCAAGCATCCTCGCAGACAGGGTTTTCAGCAGGTGGTCACCGGCATCATGTCCATGGCTGTCATTAACTGCTTTGAAGCCATCCAGATCGACAAAAAGCAATGCGATATTATCATCTCTACGTTTTGAGCGATTCAACGCATTCGAAATTCTTTCGTAAAGCAGCGCCCTGTTGGGAAGCCCTGTGAGTGAGTCATGGGTCGCCTGCCTGGTCAACTCCTCTTGAGATTTTTTTATTTCCGTAAGATCCTGCAACGTCGCGACGAGAACCCAGTCATCTCCACTTTCGAACTTCGCTATTGATGCCTCCAGGGGAAAGAACGTTCCATCCTTGCGATACCCGGTTTTCTCTCCTTTCTTTCCCATGCGCATTTCATGGGCTTCACTTTCGATAAACCATTTTACCGCCTTGTCGTGGCGTTGCCTCATGTGGGGCGGCACTAGCAGACGCATTGGCATTCCCACCAACTCATCTTCAGTGTAGCCGAACACCTCAGCAGTACCTCTATTCGCAGCTGTGATCATCCCAGATGAGTCGGTAGCCAATATGGCCATATCAGCAACATCCAGAATTCTCTTAGTATCATTCAGGTCGCTATGATGTTTGGCAACTTCTTGAGCTAACTTGGCGGTTTCCCCTGGTAAAAGGATACGTCCTTTGCCCTCATGGGTGATAAAAACCTCTTTGTACCGACTGGGAATCTCAGGTGCTATACACCCAAAATCCTCTACAATGGTAAACGATCCATCACTATCACATTGGGATAAATAACTATTGACGTAGGCATGATGTGTATCTGAATCCATGATGACTTCGCCTTGAGGGGCATTGATTCGAATAGACTCCAAAGCCTCTACAATTTTTTCACTGGCTGTAGAATCTGCCCTTTGTACTGCGTCGGAAAAAGCTAATACACAAGTATATGCTCCTTCTCCAAAGTTGGTAAGCGTTCCGTTGCCGTTCGGCCAGATCCCTTCAATTCCAGGATACTTTTTAAGTCGTTCAAGAAATTGTTCATTTTCTTTTGTCTTGACCGACATGAAGTATGTGTTTGATGAGTAAAGCTCTTCCCGGACTTCAGGGCTCAAGTAGGACACCATGACTTCATCATAGTGCCCCATGACGACAGACATGTGTTTTTTCAAACCACGTTCATAAAAGCGATTCAACACCAGAAGTTGGTCCGCCCCAGCAAAATATGGAACGAAGACATCTGCTCCTGAGCGTGCGACGCCATCTAGGACCCATTCGACCTCTTCCTCGCTAACGCCAATTGACAAGTACTGTTCGCCTACGGTTTCACCGCCAAGAAGCTCAAGAGAACGTTTAGCGGCGTCAATTGACCCCCTTGGCCACTCGTAGTTATTCCCGGCAAAGTACATTTTCATGCCGAAATGATTTGCCATGTAGGGAATCATTTTCTCTATCTGCTGGTTGGGGAGAGCGGCAAAATGGAAAAAGTAGCGATTAAAAATGCTGCCTTCGTAAAAGGAGAAGTTTAGATAGGGGATTCGTGAAGGCACAGAGACCTGGTCTGAAACGGCAATTCGCGAATTGGACAGCAGATTCCCAATAATCGCAATGCAACCATCCTCATGCACAAGCCTTCTCGCAGCGGGGACAGCGGTTTCCGGCAGACTGCCGTCATCGGCGATGACGAGTTCCAACTTTCGTCCTAGCAGCCCGCCTTTGTCGTTGACTAGAGAGGTTGCAATTTGACCTGCCCTGGCAATATCTTGCCCGTAAATGGAAACGATGCCTGATAGCGGTGCTAGCAGGCCCAGTCGAATCGTGTCTCTTTTTTTTTGTGACATAATGTTTTGTGTATTATGGGAGCCCTCTAAGCTCCATCTTCACGATGTTTACGACGAAAAGCTTAAAGTTGTAGAGGATCTTGCCTTACAAAAGACTTTCCAGCACACGAGCAAGGTCATCTATAATGATCGGTTTAGGGAGATAATCATTCATACCTGCTTTTATGAACTTTTCACGGTCGCCTTTCATGGCGGAAGCTGTCATCGCTACAATGGGTATGGAGGACACTTCCTCGAGTGTTGCTCGAATACGGTGGGTTGCCTCAACGCCATCTATTCCAGGCAATTGTATATCCATCAATATGCAATCAAATGCATTCTTTCCGAGAGTCTCAATAGCCAGTTCAGCGCTAGTGACACACAAACAAGTGTGCCCAAGATGCCCTAGAAGCCCTTGAATTGCCAATTGGTTTTGCGGTTTATCCTCCACAACAAGAATATTAAGAGATTTAGATATTTTCTTTTTGTGTTGAAGTACTATATCTCGTGTGCTTAATTTAGATTGCTTTGCACCTTGATTCTCAGCTCCAACTGAGACTTGAATTGTGAAATATATTGTTGTCCCTTTCCCAACTTCACTGACTACACAAATTGTACCCTTCATGCTCTCGACAAGTCGTCTCACAATCGCCAACCCAAGTCCTGTTCCTTCAATATTTTTCTCGCTTGTGATCTCTGTTTGAGAGAATGGGTTGAAAATGCTTTCAATATTATCAGCTGGTATTCCAACGCCAGTGTCTTTGACAGCACATAAGATGCGCGTATCATGCCCTTGCCCGAGTAAAGCCACTTCTACATCGACATTTCCTTTATCTGTGAACTTAGCGGAGTTGCCTATGAGGTTGAAGAATATCTGTCGTAGACGACCTTTGTCGGCATTAATCGTATTAAATCCCTCTGGATACATCGTGCACGAAAAAATGACTTTTTTACTACCGCTCATTCTTTCGAACAGAGAGATTAAATCTTCCAGCATGAGCCCGAGGTTGAAGTCAGAATAAGTGAAATCAATTTTATCCGCTTCGATTTTCGATAAGTCAAGAATGTCATTAATTAATGACAAAAGGCTTTTTGCTGATGACATTCCAAGCGATATATATGATTTGTGCTCTTCATCGGCATCTGATAGGTCCAGTAGCTGCAACATCCCAATCACCCCATTGAGAGGGGTGCGGATTTCATGACTCATTGTTGCGAGGAATCTACTCTTTGCTTTGTTCGCAGCTTCCGCAAATTCCTTGGCTACGATCAGTGCTTCCTCGGCTTCGCGACGTTTAATCGCATTTTCTCGAAACACCTCAACTGCTCGCGCCATGTCGCCAATTTCATCTTTATCATTTACGGAGGGAATATCTACGACACGATCTCCAGCCAACTCCTGCATCGTTACTGTCATTTTCTGGATGCGAGCAGCCACTCTTTTGAAGGTGAACATGATTGAATATGCTAATACAATACAAAACAACGCAGCCATGATGGATGCTTGAACCAAAACACCTTTTGAAATATCCTTTTGGTTGAGCGTATACTCAGAGGTTATTGTTACGACACTATCCATAATTCCAGAAATGGACTCAAGAGCAGTCACCATTTTGTTTGTAAATTCCTGCCTTGGGATGGGCAATGGTTCGCCCTCAAGTATAGCTTCAAAGTTGGCGTCACGGGCAGGGACAAAGTTTCTGAAATAATCTTCATGAAAGCGGCTCAAAGCTTCATTTAACTCTGGCCTATCCAACTGCTGGGCGACTCGCTCAAGTTCTTCAAGGTGTAACGCTGTTTTTGCCTGAAGAATTTGTATTTTTTGGACTTCACCATTCTTGAGCTTTCCATTAGTCCCATATGCAGACAAAATCATTGAGCATTCTGGACCTGCAGTGTTTCGGACTTCCAATGCTTTGAGCTTCAGGAAGAACAACTCCGAGACGACTCCGTCAGCCAGGCTGATGTCCCTGGAAACGATGAACAGCAAGTTCTCTATTGACTTGATGAGCTTCGTCATTTCTGCAAACCACTGCGAAGCTATAGCAAGGTCACGCTTATCTTTAGTAACCAACATGTTTTCAGCAGCCAGGGTGCGTAACCGCTCAACAACAGAAAACTGCTCACCTATTGATAAAACTGCGTTATCTACCCCTGCGCTGTGAGACTCTTTCAAATCTCGCAGCGCAACTTGCAGAGCCACATCGCCTTCAGCTCTTTGCTGTAAAATGAACTCTCTGTTCCCCGCCATTCTTTCCAGTGGACCATCATTGTTCAACACAACATTTGTTCTGCCCCTGTCAAAACCATAATGTCGTACAGCTTGGAACAGGTTATCGGCGATGGCGTTAAGAGAATAAACTCTGCTTGACTGTCTGTATTGATCAAGAGAATTGGAAATGTTCAAGTAGGATGATGACGCAAAAACTAATGCTAGAAAGCAAAAAACTATTAATAGTAAATTCTTGATCTTAAGCACATGTCTCACCACTTGCTCTATTCCAGCGACATTATTATGTTAAACGTAGGATCAAAGATTCAATATGCTCCACATCAACAGGCTTCGCGGTGTAGTCGTTCATGCCCGCTGCCAAAAACTTTTCCTTGTCACCAGACATGGCATATGCCGTCATGGCGATGATCGGAATGTCCTTCCGGCCTTGTCCTGCATCTCCCCCTCGAATGGCTTTGGTGGCTTCAACGCCATCCATAATAGGCATCTGAATGTCCATCAGAATTACGTCAAAAGTGTCCTCCTTGAGAAGGGCAATTGCTTCCTGACCATCCTTGACGGCTTTGACAATATGCCCCTTTCTTTCAAGAAGCTTTGAGGTGGCGAGCCGGTTCACGTCTTCATCTTCAGCCAACAGAATTCGACACTGCTTGCTCTTTCGAACTCTCGAAGCGGAAATCTCTTGACTCAATCTCGACTCATCAACGCTAAACGTTACGCAAAAGTAGACGGTGGTGCCTTTTCCGAGTTCGCTTTCTATGGCAATGGTCCCGCCCATAAGTTCAATCAGTTTTTTGCAGATCGAGAGCCCCAAGCCTGCGCCTTGGTAATCCCTCCGATAGCCTGTGCTCACCTGCGAGAAAGGCTGAAACAATTGCTTAATCTTTTCGTCTGCTATGCCGATACCGGTGTCAGTGACGCTAAAAAGAACACGAACCTGATTCGAATCAGATGTTGCCAACGGATACGCTTCGACAGAAATGTGTCCTTCCTTGGTAAACTTAAACGCATTACCAATTAGATTGGTCAATACCTGCTGCAGACGCGGAGCGTCCCCTTTCACAACGCTTGGAATCACAGGATCAACATAGCAAAAATGATCAATATGGGTCTGCTGTGCAGTTGGCTTAAACAGTTCACATGTTTGCTTGAGCAATTCAACGAGGTCCATGGGCTGTGACTGAATTGTAAGCCGATTCGCCTCTACCCTGGACAAATCAAGAATGTCTGAAAGAAGACGTGTCAAACGCTTCGAAGATTGAATGGCGGTAAGGATGTACTCCTTCTGCTCCTCGTTCATACTGATCGTTTGCATAAGTTGAAGCATACCGAGAACGCCATTCATGGGAGTCCTGATTTCATGGCTCATGTTGGCAAGAAACTCAGACTTCACACGACTGGCGTCTTCAGCTTTATCCTTGGCCTCAATAAGGGCCACCTCTACCTCTTTTTGCTCTGTGATATCCCGAAACTCGACCACACGGACCTGTTTGCCTTTGTAGGGGATATTCTTGGCTTGCAGGCGTAAAGGATACTTGTCTCCGTTCTTGCGGACTCCGATAGCTTCGTAGGGTTCTTCATACCCAGCAAGAATGTTCGCCATGACCATCTCGCGAGCCTCCCTGGCAATGAGCAAGAGGCCGTCCATCCCAATCAGTTCCTCCATGAAAAATCCACTGATGTCGCAAAGGCCCTGGTTGCAATCCAAGATAAGACCTTTGTCGTGGATGGTGATGCCACCAAAAGATGCATTATGCAGGGCCTTGAACCTTTCTTCGCTTTCTCTCAGGGCATGCTCGGATAGCTTGCGCTCAGTGATGTCCTGGTGGGTTCCAGCCATGCGGATGGGAGCCCCCTGCTCATCCCATTCAACGACCTTCCCCTGATCGAGAACCCAAATCCAGTGTCCATCCTTGTGCCGCATCCTGGCTTCACATTGGTAGATTTGGGTCTTCCCCTGAAAGTGATCTTGCAAAGACTTCTCAGACCGTTCGAGGTCTTCCGGGTGGCAGAGGTTCATCCAGATCTGGATCGAAAGGGGCTCCAACTCTTTCAAAGTATACCCAGCAATGATCGCCCATTGTTCGTTGAAGTACACCTCTCCACTCTGGACTCTCCAGTCCCACAAACCGACTTGAGTTCCCTCAACAGCGAGCGCGAGGCGCTCCTGGCTTTTCCTCAACTCTTCGTAAAGACGGTCTTTTTCTGTTTTTGCCCATGCGAGTTTGATATTCCCATAGCTTAAGGATGCAAGAGTGTCGGCGAATTGGGAATAGAATCGCATGACGGTGTGGACTCTTTCCCGGCTCCAACGTGGCACCCTGTCCAGGGCTTCGAGATATTCCTTTTCGTCAAACCCATAAAGTTGGGCTTGGCGTCGAAATACTTCCCGGTCGGGCTCCTCGTCTTCGAAGAAAAACTGTCCGAGGAAGATGTTGCCCAAATGATTGCCCCCAACAATGAGCGGGGTGGCAATGTCCCACATGTTGTTTTTGCAGCGGTAAAGGCGAAACTCGCCTGGGAGGACTCCAGAAGACAGTTGCAGGTCGCTTCGCCTGCATGACTTGGCGGTGTCGGGATGTTCTCGATGAAAACGGGTGCAGATATCTTGCCATCCTGTAGCAACCAGGACATTCCCCTTCATGTCGAGAACGCCGATGCCAATTCCCGTAACCTGGTAGAAGTTGTCCATCATGGACTGCAGAGCTTCGCTGTCGATAATGTCAGAAAGCTCCAGATCTGCCATTCCCTCCTCAGGGTGGAGAATGGCCTTCAACTTGCGTCGAACCCTTCGCTCGCTTTCGCGTAAGGCTGCCTCAGCCCGCTTCCGCTCCGTGATATCTCGACTCACCCCCATAAGGTAAAGAAACCGGCCCTCTTCATCCGTCACGCTGCGGGCGTCAATCTCAAGCCAAACGCTGTGACCATCCTTATGCAGGGCTTCCAGCTCTAACCTGCGCTGGGCAGCACCAGCCTGCCCTTTGGCAAAAATATCTTGGAGCTCTTCCCGAAGTTCGGCGAGTAGCTTAAGGCTGGCGGGAGTGAAACGTTGCTGTGGAGAGGCTGCAATGGCCTCTTCCGGAGTAAAACCAAGGACAGTCTCAACAGAAGGGCTCATGTATGTCACATTCAAACTGGCGTCACGCTGCCATATAATGTCCCGAACATTTTCCGTCAGGAGGCGGTAGTGCTCTTCGCTTCGTCGCAGGTCTTGCTCAGATTTTTTTGCTTCTGTTGTATCATGAAAGACACCTAGTATTAGGTCTTTACCCTGAAGGCTGAAACGTTTTGCCTTGACTTCTGCCACCCGAAAGCTGCCATCAGGTCGAAGAGATCTTATTTCCTGTGTTAGTTCTTGATTTTCCAAGTGTTTCTTGAAGTGTCGAGTAACTCCTTCCTGAGTCATGTCATCAAGTGAATGTAATGCGCTTTGGTGAAGTCCGATAAGCTCTGTACGTGAACGACCGAACAATTCTTCAGCAGCATTATTACACTCTATGATAATACCCGTGTCTAGCTCTGCGACCAAGATGGGGCCTAAAACAGAATCGTATAAAGCTTTGTAGCGCTTTTCGCTCTCTTCTAGTTTTTTTAGAGTTTCAATGCGAATTAAATAACGCCCTATAATATCTCCATATGTATTAACCAAGCGCTGTTCGAATTCAGGGATAAAAGGCAGGTCTTTGTCATACCCAACTTTGACGAATCCCTTCTTGCTTGAGCCCAAATCAATGGAAGCACTCAAGCTGACAGATGCAGAATGATCGCTGTTTGAATAAAATTTGTCATTGATGGATACGGCAGCAATCACATGATCTGGGTATTGCATGCTCGGTGGAGCAATATCAGTAACGAACTTTCTAAAAAACACATCTGGATCATAGTCTTTGTCAATAAGCTGGCCAAGGCCAATTATACCTTGGAGTTCTTTGATTCTCTCCTTGTGCTGGTACTCCCAATCAAGAGGCTTTATAAGGTCTTGTTCAGATGACCTCTCTGAAAGCGAACCGAGATAGCGCGCAGAGTTCCCCTTGGCATCCAAGTGGTTATCCTCACGTAAGACTTGCTTCGAAGGCCCTTCCAGCTCACGAACCCGAGCCCGCAGAGCTTCAAGCTCAGAAATCAGTTGAGATTTTGATTTGGTACGATCGGATTCCACGCCCCCTCCGATGTATGTTCTACATGGATATGCCCATTTTCATGTAAAAATCACAGCCTCAACCCGTGACATCCCCCCCTCGCCCCCCTGATACTGGCCCTTGGACCTGGGGGATTTTACCTGAAAATCCGGAGGAAACCATGTCGGAGCGCGCGAATGGATATTGTACGTGTCACTTCTTCTATAGCACTCGGGAGGGGCAAGCTCAAGATCAAGTACCTCATGCCTGGAGAGCTTGATGCCCTGACCACGGCCTTCCAAGACTGGTTCGACGCCTCTCGCAACGCGGGTAAACAAAGGTCGATGCATGGCCGGTACTGCATCGTATACCTGATGCTGAGATTTACCGGGGCGCGACAGGGAGAGGTGGTCCGCCTGGACGATGCGAAGGACATTGACTTCAGAGCAGGCGAAATCAGGATCGTGACCTTGACCAAACAAGGCGAATAGTGCCTGTCCGGTAATCCTCCCATTTTCAGTGCGCCTCAAAAGTAGAGCCTACGCCGCTATCTTCAGTTTCTGCATCGGGGTGATGCCGCCAATGCCCATGTTGGGCCGTTCATTGTTGTAGGTCCACAGCCACCTAGCGGCGTGGTCCTGGACCTCTTCAATGCAGTCAAACAGGTGCTGGTTCAACCAATCATATCGAACGGTCCGATTGTACCGCTCGACATACGCGTTTTGCTGGGGCTTGCCAGGCTGAATATGCTCCAGGCGGATGTCCTGTTGCGCAGCCCAAACCTGAAGATTGTTGCTGATATACTCAGGCCCGTTGTCGAAACGGATGATTCCGTGCTTTCCACGCCATTCTATGATCTGCTCAAGCGACCGAATCACCCGTTCGGACGGCAGGGAGAAGTCGACCTCGATGCCGAGGCCTTCGCGATTGAAGTCGTCGATCACGTTGAACAGACGGAAGCTGCGCCGTCCTGCAGTTGGTCGTGCATGAAATCCATGGACCAGACCTGATTGATTTCAACTGGCTGCGTGAGCGGATCAGGCTTTTCTCTGACGATCCGCTTTTTCGGTTTGATGCGCATGTTCATCTCCAGTTCGCAATAAATCCGGTACACCCGTTTATGGTTCCAGCCGTAGCCTTTGACGTTGCGCAGATGCAGAAAACAGAGGCCAAAACCCCAGTTGCGCTGGTTGTTCGTCAGCCGAACCAGTTGTCGGCGTTTTTGACATCCGGCCCAAAGAACAGGCCCACGTTGAGGAAGACGATGACCAGGTAATCGAAGCATTGTAAGGAGTCCGTTTTGACGGGAACACTCCTGTCGCAATTCGTCTGGTAGCGGTATTTGACCTGAATCCGGAGCGTCTTTGTCGCGAGGGCAGGATCAGGGTGGGTGCAGAGCAGATCATACCCCTGATTGTTGGGAGGGGCCCTGTAGGTCAGGATATTGCGTCTGAGCAATTGTCCGGTGACAAGGTATTCTGCGCTGAGGGGAGACCACTGGCAAGTTGAGCTTCTTTTTCCTTCTGAATTTCATGGTTAGTCGTCCAACGGCAAGCAGAGCACCGTCATCACCGCTTCGCCGTTGTCGCCCGGGCCGATTGTCGCCACGCACCG